>JBHJOH010000171.1:0-21975 GCA_050329955.1 Acidimicrobiia bacterium
TCGATATCGTGAACATCTCGCATCGAGCATCGAGCATCGAGCATCGAGCATCGAGCATCGAGCATCGAGCATCGAGCATCGAGCATCGAGCAAGTATCCACCTTCTGCACAATGTGCAAAACGTGAGCGAAACGACCGCGATCTGCACAATGTGCAAAACGTGACCGAAACGACCGCGATCTGCACAATGTGCAAAAGGTGGGAACGACGCAACACGCAGGAGCGCGCTCTGGCTGGCAGCTGGCAGCTGGCTGTTCGCGGAGTAGCCTCGACCCATGCCGGTCACCACTACCGCCTGGGTCACCTCGATCGTCTTCGGGACGATCCTGGGCTGGACACTCGGCAGAGGCGGACCCGACCGGAAGGCCGTGCTCGCAGCCTCGCTCCTCACCGCAGCCGTCGGAGGCATCGTCTGGGCGACGGGACCGGCCACCGGCTCGGAGTCGGCCCTGGCTGCGGTGTCCATGACGCTGGGCGGTGTCGCCGCAGCGGTGTCGATACAGCTCGCCGGGCACCGCACCGCGCCATGACCGGGCACGACCGGACCAGGCGGCGGCTGCTGGGTGGGCTCGGCGCCATCGGCGCAACAGCCATCGCCGCCTCCCTCGCCTCGATCAGACCGCCCACCGCCTCACCGCCCCCGTCGACTTCGACGTTTGCCCCCGTCGCACCCGAAACGGCCGCCACGATGGCGCCACCCCCACAGACGTCGCCCACGATCGCGCCGGTCGCGGTGCCGGACCCAACCACACCTACGACCGTCCCGGCCCGCTCGTTCCAGGTGATCTGCCGGGATGCCTGGGGGGCGCGACCGGCGGGCAACGCCATGGTCGCCCACACCCTGCAACGACTGACCCTGCATCACACCGCCGCCCGCCTCGACAGCAGCGCCGACGCCCCGGCCCGCGCCCGATCCCACCAGGCGTTCCATCAGGGCGAGGGTTTCGCCGACCTCGCCTATCACTTCCTGGTGGACGCAAGCGGCAACATCCTCGAGGGACGCCCGATCGGATACGCCGGCGAGACCTTCACCGAATACGACCCGGCGGGGCACTTCCTCGTGTGCTGCGAAGGCAACTACGACAGCCAGGAGCCCACCGATGCGCAGCTCGAGTCGGTGGCGGATCTGTTCGCATGGGCCGGCCAGACCCACTCGGTGGACCCGTCAACGCTCGGCGGCCACCGGGACTACGCCGCCACCTCATGCCCGGGTGACCGGCTCTACCCGTTGCTCTCCGAGGGTCACCTGGCGGCGATGGTGGCAGAACGGATGACCGGAGCCATCGAGCGCCTCGACATCTGCGGCCCCGAGGGCGCCGCCCGTATCACCGGGATCGAATCGGGTCAGG
Source organism: Acidimicrobiia bacterium (assembly GCA_050329955.1). GTDB lineage: Bacteria > Actinomycetota > Acidimicrobiia > Spongiisociales > ZC4RG35 > JAOUGY01. Next base: position 1,350 of record JBHJOH010000171.1, read on the forward strand.
CCTGATCAGGACCCCATGCAGACGAAGGCGGCCCTGGTCGCCAGCGTCTCGGGCTCCTGCGACATCTCCGAGATCGCTCCGGCCAGCGCTGCCGCCACCGGTACTCGCTCGACCAGTCGCCGATGCAACGACTCCATCAGGACCAGCGTCGGCTTGGCATCGGGTACCGGCATCACGCTGGCCACCAACGACCTGGTCCCGAGCGTCAGGAGGGCGGTCGCCATGCCCATCCATTCGTTGCCCGGGCGCGGCTCCGCCAGACCGGAGTCACACGCCGAGAGGATCACCGTCGCCGGCGAGCGACCGAGACCCTCCAACTCGTGCACGGCGAGCGGCCCGTCCACAAGTCGGAGGTTCGAGAAGAGCGGGTTGTCGGAGCGGAACACTCCGTGGCAGGCGACGTGAAGCAGCGAAGCCCCGTCCGCCGCCGCCAGCAGCGCCGCCGAGGTGGCTCGATCCGGGGTTAGTCGGCGGGCTCCCGGATGCAGGCCGGCCAACCGACGGATCTCGGCCGGTGAGTGCTCGAGATCGGGTCCGGCGGCAAGGACCACGTCTCCCGATCTCCGGCGGCGGCGGATCGCCGACATCCACAGGCTGGCCGACGGCGTGACCACTGGTGATCTCCCGATCGCCGATGGCAGCAGCGACCATGGCACCGTGAAGAGTCGGCCGGTGGGGACGATGACGAGGTCGTCGAGGCCTCCGCCCAGCGGTCGCAGGAGGAGCCGGTCGAGCCGGTCGGCACCGTCCCTGACAAGATCGAAGGTGCTCGACCCGGTACGCCCGGTCGCCACCCGCAACAGCGCAAACCGGAGATGGTCGAGCTCCGCCAGGATCGGCTCCGCCGGGCCCAGGTCGTAGGCGCGTGCCCGGCGCCGCTGCAGCTTGACGGCGTGGAGGCGACCGCCGATCTCGGCATAGGAGATCATCACCCGAGACCCCAGAGCTTCCTTCGGCTCCGCCGATGTCACCCGCTGAACCACGTCACCGCCACCGCGGGCCTCCAACATCCCGAGCCTGAGTGCCCGCTCGAGAGCCGCCTGACGGCGCAGCAACTCCGACGAGTCGTGACCATCGAGCTGAGCGGTCTCGACTTCCTGAGCGAGCGATCGCAGTGCTGCCAGCTCGGGAGCCGTCCGGGAGGCTTCGGGTCTGACCGGACGGAACCGCAGCGATCCGGCGCGAACGCGTTCGGTCCAGTCGAAGAGCTGAGTGGCTCCTCCGTGACGCGCCGCCGCCAGAGCGGTCCTCCCGAGACGATCGGCACCGGCCGCCACGTTGACCCGCGCCTCGGTCGACCCCAGCAGTCGCTGGGACCGTTCCACCACGTTCAGCCCGGCCCGGGCCGCCCTCAGCACACCGGCACGGTCTCCCGCCAGGGCCCGAAGGTCGGCCACCACCTGCCAGTAGGCGAGCCTGAGGTCGTGGCGCGAACCGGCGCGGGCGTCCAATGCACCCACGATGAGACGTTCGGCGCGGGCACGGTCACCAACCGCCAGATGGATGCGGGCGGCGGTGATGGTGGCATCGAGCGCCACCAACCGTGCAGCCGTCTTCTGGAGACGCGCCGCCAGTTCCCGGGCCCGACGGGCATGGGATCGCTCGAGGGATCCACTCGGCGTTGCCTTGAGGGCGATGAGGGCGGCGTGGTCGGCGTGAATGGGACGACCCTGTTCACGGAACTCCGCCTCGGCGACGGCCGCCACCTCGGCCGCCGCCGCCCGGGAACCCGCCGCCAGCAGTGCCATTGCCTGCACCGCCCGGCTCTCGGTCGCATCGCCGTGACGACCGGCCCCGACGAACGCCTGGGCGGACAGACCGGCACCGTCCGCCGCCTCCTGTGCCAACCCGACCGCGATGAGCGTGTTGGCACGGTCCCGCAGCAGATATCCGCGCGACGCCGGTGTGGTGGCGAGCACCGCCTCTGCTTCGGTGAAGGCCCGCAGCGCTCCGACGTAGTCGCCCGCCTGGTCCATCACCCAACCGAGGTTCTGGCGGGCTTCGGCCACGGCCCGATGGGCACCCAGCGACTCGAAGACGTCGATCGCCGACCTCAGATCACGTTCGGAGCCTTTGAGATCGCCGACGTAGGCGCGGGTCAGCCCCCGATTGGACAGGGTGTTGGCTGCCCACACCCCGCTGTTTCCGAACTGGGGAAGCGAACGGTCGAAACGGCGGATCGCCGCCACGTGGTCACCGGCGAGCAGTTCCAGGAAGCCGAGCTGGGTCAGTGCCTCGAAGCGGGCACGCCCCCGGTTGGCGGCGATCACCGACTCGAGCGTGGCCCGGGCCTCTCCATGCCGCCCGGCGAACACGTCGATACCGGCCAGCGTCACCAGGATCCGGTCACGGGTGTCGTCGAGCCCGGCGCCGTTTGCGACCGCCAGTCCACGACCGGCCAGCTCGGTGGCCTCGTCGAGGTCGCGCCCCCGCACGGCCACGGCCGCTGCCCGCCAGGCGAGAGCCTCGGCGGCCACGTCGCCGGCGGAATGAGCGGCCAGCGCCAGGGCGCAGGCGTCCCGCTCCGCCTGCTCCGGATCCTGATCGATCAGGTTGTACAGGTTCTCGGCCCGCACGACGAGTGCGGACCGAGAACCACTCAGTTCATTGGGAATGACGCGAGCCTACCGACGGGTTGGCGGCGTGGCCTTCCAACCCAGCGGTCAGGGCACCTTCCCACCTGCGATCCAGGCGGCCACCATCGGGGTGGCGAACGAGGTGCCATCCCAGCGGGCGTGGGCGCCGATGTGGGCGGCGGGGGCGTCCTGGGCGGGGACGCCGACTGTCCCACCGCCGGGAGCGGCACACATGCCCGGACCGGCGGGTACGCAGTAGGAATAGGCCCCACCGGGGTACGTGCTGACCAGGTTCTCCCCGACCGCCCAGGCCTCGACCCAGTTGCCGTGGTTGGAGAAGGCCGACCGCTGGGCCGCACTTGGCACCGTGTAGCTCACCAGTGGAGTCGACGAGGCGATTGATCCCACACTGGTCACGACGTCGGCCCGGTCGATCATGCACAGCCTGGTGACAGCCTCCCGGTAGAGGGTGCCGGGCGGGCACTGGCGGACGTACTTCGGTGTCGGGTGGACGCCCCATGCCGCCGGATAGAACGGCATCGTGGTGGCATCGTTGCCAGCAGCGGCGGCCAGCGGTACCGCCTGTGCGTCGAGCCTCTCGACCGCATCCGCCAACAGCAGCGGGTGGATCGTCCGGTCCCCCACCTGGCACGCGTACGTTCCGGCCGACAGGCTCGCCACGTCACCCTTGACGAATGGATAGGTGGCGAGGGCCACTGCCATCGATGCCTCGGTGATGATCCCGCGGGAGTCGGTGATGTCGACCAGCTCAACGGGACCCTCGTACACAGCCTCGAGGATGCCCTCGATGAAGGTGGCATGTCCGGCGGTGGCATCGAGGAATCCGTCCCGCGGGGCGAGATCCATCTTCCTGGGGTCGACCGAGGTGTCGAACACCACCACGGTTGCGGTGCCGGCGATCCTCTCCGAAGGGGCCCAGGCCTCTCCCGGCGATGCGGGAACCGGCATGGTGCCCGGACCCGCTCGCGGCACCGGAGCGGCGGTGAGCACGTAGAGCGGCGCCGCGATCCCGGCCACCTGGGGGTCATTGGTGGCGTAGAGGTGGGCGATGTACGAGTAGGCGTCGTACGTCGTGGAGGTCATGTCGAGTGCACTGAACCCGCTCGGTACGGCGATACTGGACGCCCTCAGGATCACGCCGTCACTCGGGGGATTGAACGTGGTGTTGAACTTGGCCAGCGAGTACCGCGAGACGATGGTCATCGTGACGTAGTACCCGGAGCACGACGCATTGGTGGAGATGCCGCCCGCGGCAGCAATCTGGGCATCCTGTGCCGCCCCGGCCAGCACCCAGTCGTCGGCGAACGGGATCACGGGTGAACAGTCCGACGCCACGGTCAGCCCGTCGAAGCAGGTTCCCATCGGTTGGGCCCGCACCACCGATGGATCGATCTGCTTCGAGGCGGCCGATGCCGCCAACGGGACTGCGGTCAACGCCATCACAACTGCCAGGATCAATCGGCCCGGCTTCCATGCTCTCATGAGGTCCTTCCTTCTCCCTGACTGGGACGAGTCCCAATCGGCGTGTCTGATACGCAATTCTCTCGGGAGGACCTTTCAGGATCCTTTCCGCCGACGCCGACCCTTCATGAACCCTTCATGCCCGATGAGCCAAGATGTGTCGACGCCTGATCGGGATCCGCCCGATCAGGATTCGTCAGTCAGGGGGATCCAGGTGCGTGGACTGCTGGTGGCCGTGTTGGCCGCATCGATGTTCATACCGGCTGGGCCGGTTTCCGCCCAGAGCGAAGAGTGGACGGCCGAGCAGGCGGTGGACCGGCTGGGCCGGGGCGTCAACTTCGGTAACGCCCTCGAGTCGCCCAGTTTCGAGGGCGAGTGGGGAATGGTCATCGAAGATCAGTTCTTCGAGCTGGTGGCCGGTGCCGGATTCGACTCGATTCGGCTGCCGGTGCGGTGGGACACCCGCGCCGCCGCCACTGCCCCATGGACGATCGACCCCGCCACGTTCGAGCGGGTCGACGACCTGGTGGATCTGGCCGTGGCGAATGATCTGGCGATCATCCTCGACTTCCACCACTTCGAGGATCTCTACTCCGACCCCGCCGGCAACGCCGACCGGTTCGTGGCGTTGTGGCGTCAAATCGCCGAGCACTACCGGGATGCCCCCCGGGAGGTGTTCTTCGAGCTCCAGAACGAGCCGCACGGCAATCTCACCAGCGAGGTGTGGAACGGTGTCCTGGCGGCAGCGCTGACGACCGTGCGCCAGTCCAATCCGGATCGGATGGTGATCGTGGGCGGCGGCATGTGGAACTCGGCGTGGGAACTCGAGAACCTGGAGTTGCCCGACGACCCGGCCCTCATCGCCACGTTCCACAACTACGAGCCGTTCACCTTCACCCACCAGGGAGCCGAGTGGGTGAGCGGATCCGATGCCTGGCTCGGCACCACCTGGGAGGGACGACCCGAGGACACCGAGCCGATCACGGCGGTGATGGACGCGGCGGCGGCCTGGTCGGATTCGACGGGTGTGCCGATCCTGATGGGCGAGTTCGGCGCCTACTCCCGGGCCGATCAGGCCTCGCGTGTCCGCTACACCTCCTTTGTCCGGACCGAGGCCGAGGCACGGGGGTTCGCCTGGGCCTATTGGGAGTTCGGCGCCGGATTCGGCGTGTACGACCGCGACGCCGACGCCTGGCGGTCGGACCTGTTGGCGGCGCTCATCCCGGCGGGTTCGGAGCCACCCACCGGCTCGTTCGTCGATGACGACGCCTCGGTGTTCCAGGCCGACATCGAGTGGTTGGCGGCGACCGGGGTGACCCGGGGATGCAACCCGCCGACCAACGACCGGTTCTGCCCCGACGACGCCGTGACCCGCGGCCAGATGGCGGCGTTCCTCACCCGGTCGCTCGGCCTTCCCGCCGCCACCTCGGCCGGATTCGTCGACGTGACCGGCACGTTCGCCAACGACATCGACCGTTTGGCCTCGTCGGGCATCACCCGCGGATGCAACCCGCCGGCCAACGATCAGTTCTGCCCCGACCAGCCTGTCACCCGGGGCCAAATGGCGGCATTCCTGCGCCGAGCGCTCGACTGATCTCAAGGACGCCCGGAATCTTCCGATCAATCGAGGGGTTCGGTCTGGCGGTCGATCAGGTGGAGGGAATCGCCTCCCGCTCGGAGATCCAGAGCCTCCCCATCGTCCGCAACGGTCTGCTCGGCACCATCCGCTACCGGGAGGCACTCGTAGCCGTGTTCGACGCCGCCGCCGTCCTGGGAACGGCACCGCTCGAGCGGGATGATGCCCAACCTGGTGCAGCGCACCTCGGGAACCTGGCATCCGGTGCCGGCCGGCGCCGACGACCTGACCACGGCGGGCGTCACCGCCATCGTGGATTGTGGCGACCGGCTCGTGAACGTCCTCGAGGACCTCCGGCTGTGAAACCGTGACGGCACCACCTCATGGCGAGGTCAGGGAAAGACTTAAACCTCTAGTTCAGGGTGAGGCTTGACGACGACGCTGGATAAACCGGATCAACGCCAAACCGATGCCCGCCCCCATCGCCAGCACGACGACCGCCACAATCGGATTCTGGCCCGGTTTTGCGGCCTCTGCCGTCACTTCGAGCCCTGCGATCGACTCCGAGTCATAGGCCCAAGTGACGGTCTGGCCATCGTCGGACACGGTGCCGTTGCTCTCGGTCACCTTCCCCGGGAACCGCACCGACAGCCGACCGTCGAGTTCGATGACATCGGAGACCTGGGCGAACAGATCGGCTTCGTTGGTGCCTGACGCCGGCGGGCCGAGGGCGGCGGCCAGGCTGTATCCATCATCGGTTTCGACCAGTTCGAGGTTGGAACCACCCCCCTGGAGAGCCTCCCCCAGTAGCCCTTCCAGCTCGGCGAAGTCTGCGAAGGTCTGCGTTGCCACCACACCCTCCCACTCGCCGTCGGCGGGAGCGGTCTCTATCACCCATCCCTGGTCCGCCAACCCATTGGTGAGCTCGGCCACCGCGTCGACATCGGGAGAGAAGGTGGCCAGGCCGTCACGTAGTTCCTGGTCTGAGGCGACCTCGAGCGTGACGGTGCCACTGGAGTCATCGTCGATGGTGACATCGACCCAGGTACGGAGTCCACAACCGGAGAGGAGGAACGAGCCGACGACCAGGATCAGGAAAGTGCGGGATGCGCGCATGCCGCCATCTTGGCCGATGGCACCGGCTATCCGGCGGAGTTGAAGTGGTGGAATGCGATGGCGGCGGCGTGGCCCACGTTGAGCGAATCGACCGAGCGTGCCATCGGGATCTTCGCCACCACGTCCACCGACGCCAGCGACCGGGCACTCAGACCGGGTCCCTCCGCTCCCAGCACGACCACGGTGGCCGGGCCGGGCTCCACCGATACCAGCGGCACGCTCTCTGGGCCCAGTCCGAGACCGACCAGGCGGAATCCGGCAGCTTTGAGACCGGCCAACGCCGGAGCCAGCACCGGCTGGCGGCATATGGGCAGATCGAGCACCGTCCCCATCGAGACCCGCACCGACCGGCGGTACCACGGATCGGCGCAGGTGCCGTCGAGGAGTACCGCACCCACTCCCAGGGCCGCCGCCGAGCGGAAGATCGATCCGATGTTCTCGTGATCGTTCAGCCCTTCCAGCGCCGCCACCAATCGAACACCACCGATGGCGGCGGTCAGGTCGACGGGGGCAGGCCGGTCCGCCGAGGCGAGCGCGCCCCGGTGGATGTCGAATCCAACCACCTGCTCCATCACATCCCGCTCCGCCACGAACACCGTGATCGGCCGTTCTCCGAGAGCCGCACGGAGCCGTTCCAGACGCGAGGGGGTGACGAGGACGCTGCGGACTGTCAGGCCCGACCCGAGGAGACGCTCGATCACGAACAGACCTTCGGCGACGAAGAAGCCCCCGTCGGCCTCCAACCGGGACCGGCGTGCCGGATCCCGCAGACCGGTGTAATCCGAGAGTTGCGGGTCGTCGCCGGCCTCGACCCTGACCTCGATCACAACTCGATCTCGGCCACCGAACCCACCACCTGATTCGGCCGATAGGGGGACCGGACGACGTCGAGCTCGGCAGCCATCCCGGTGAGAACCAGGATCGTCTCGAGGCCCGACTCCATGCCGCCCTTGATGTCGGTGTGGAGATTGTCGCCCACCATGATCGTGTCCTCTGAGTGCACGTCGATGTGGTTGAGGGCAGCGCGGAACATGAAGGGGTTGGGCTTGCCCACCACATAGGGGGCGATGCCGGTGGCGGTCTGGATGAGAGCGGCCACCGATCCGGCGGCGGGGACGATACCCGCCTCGGATGGCCCGGCCACGTCGGGGTTGGTGACCACGAACGCCGCTCCGCCGGCCACGTGGCGCACGGCCGCGGTGATGGCCTCGATGTCCAGCCTCCCCTCACCCAGCACCACGTAGTCGGGGTCGAGGTCTGTGATCACGTAGCCGACACCGTGCAGGGCGGTGGTGAGGCCGCTCTCCCCCACCACATAGGCCTTGCCTCCCGGACGCTGGGAATGGAGGAAGTTGGCGGTGGCCATCGCCGACGTGAAGATGCGCTGGAACGGCACCTGCAAACCCATCGACGCCAACCGGTGGGACAGATCGGCCGGGGTGTAGGTCGAGTTGTTGGTGAGCACGAGGTACTGCCGATCGCTGGCCTCGAGTTGCCTGAGGAATTCGTCGGCCCCGGGGACCGGGGTCCGTCCCCGGACGAGAACCCCGTCCATGTCGAGCAGGAAGTGTTTGCGGTGCACGCCGATGAGGCTACTTGACCGGTGCGCCGCTGCACCGGTCAGGCCTCGCCACCGGTCGCCTATCGTCGCCCAGTCTGATGACGGCCACCACCTCCGCTCCCGCCAAACTGCATCTCGTCCCACTCGCCCTGCTGGCGGTGTACGTGATCTGGGGGTCGACCTACCTGGCTCTGCGGTTCATGGTCGAGGACATCCCGCCGTTGCTCGGGAATGCGGTGCGCACCGGTGTCGCCGGGACGCTGCTGTACACCTTCACCCGTTGGAAGGGGGCGTCCCGGCCCAATCCACGCCAGGTGCGCAACGGGTGGATCGTCGGCACCTTCCTGTTCCTCGGCGGGGTGGGGCAGGTGACCGTCGCCGAGTCGATGGGGGTGGGCAGTGGGATTGCCGCCACCGCCATCGCCATGACCCCGGTGTGGGCATCGCTGGTGGGTGGAGTATTCGGCACCTGGCCGCGCCCCCGAGAGTGGCTGGGTCTCGCCATCGGCATGGCCGGGGTGATCGCCCTCTCCACCGAGGGCGACTTCGATGCCGCCCCGTTCGGCCTGGTGCTCATCATCGCCTCCCCCATCACGTGGGCGATCGGCTCGGTGTGGTCGAACCACATGGAGCTGCCAGACGGCAACATCCGAACCGCGCTGTTCATGCTGGGCGGCAGCGTCTCGCTCCTCATCGCCGGCTTCCTGCGCGGCGAGGTAGTCCCGACCGAAGTCGGCGCCACCAGCGCCCTCGCCCTGGTGTATCTGACCATCCCGGGATCCCTGCTCGCCTTCAGTGCCTACGCCTATCTGCTCCGCACCGTTCGGCCCGGACTTGCCCTCAGCTACGCCTACGTCAACCCGATGGTGGCGGTGCTGTTGGGCGTGTGGCTCGGCGGCGAGATCCTGGGGGCGGGGGCGTGGATCGCCCTTCCGCTCATCGTCACCGCCGTCATCATGATCATCCGCTCGAGCAGGTAGCCACCGCGAGCTCCCACCGTCAGCCTCGAAGTCAGCCGGTCACGATCACCCGGCCCTTCATCGACAGCGCATGAAGCGTGCACACGTAGGGGTACTCCCCCGCCGTTTCGAAGGTGTGGAGATAGGAGCCCGTCAGCTCGACGTTGGATCCGAACCCATCGAAGATCACGTTGTGCTCCTCGGTGTCGGCGAAGGTCCAGGTGACCTCGGTCCCGACCGGAACCTCGATAACCGGCGGGCTGAATGCGTCGCCCACCACCATCGCCCGATCGGTGCTGACGCCCGCCTGTCCAACCGTGGGATCGTTGAAGTACCGGAAACCCCAGAAGGCGGCATTGACCAGCACGATGGCTGCGACCACTCCGAGGAGCTGGCGCCGGTGCTGCGGTATCGCGACGGCGGTCACGAGGCGGCTGCGACCAGATGGCGGGAGCGGTACCAGCCTACGGTGGCGTGGATTGCCTGATCGAGGGGGGTCTCGACGACCGGACCGAACGCGGAGCGAAAGGCGCCGTCGTCGACCACGAAGGGGCGGTTCCACTGGTGGAACAGCGCAAGCGTCTCACGGGACATGCCGTTGAAGGGAGCCGCCATTCGCAGCATCGTCTTCGACAGAGCGCCGACGCCAACCGGCTCTCCGAGCGATGCGTTCATCAGTTCGATGAAGCGGCGACCGGTGACGGCCTGGGCGTGAGGAAGGTGCCAGATCTTCCCGTCGGCGCGGGCATCGGTGCCGAGCGTAACGAAGGCGCGGGCGATGTCAGGAAGGTAGGCGGCAGAGTGGGGCATGTCGAGGCGACCGATCCAGCGCGCCCTCTTCCCGGCAACCGCTGGGGTGATGGCGAGGGAGGTGATGGCCGAGTTGTCGGCGTTGGGACCGAAGTAGTCGGCGGCCCGGCCGATCGTGACCGGCAGTCGGCCGCTGCGGTGCGCTTCCATGAGCATTTCGGTCATCGTGCGGCGGGTCCGGCCCTTGGCATCGGTGGCCTGTTCGGGGGTGTCCTCCCGCAGCGGGCCAGCGACCGGTCCATACCCGTAGAGGTTGTCGACCATCACCAGCTTGGCCCCGACGTCGGCGGTGGCGTCGATCACGTTGGCGAGCATGGCCGGGAATCGTCCGGACCACTCGGTGTAGGGCGGCTGGGCCGCCATGTATACGACAGCGGCCCCCTCCACTGCCGCCCGGGCCCCTCCGGGTGTCTCGATGTCGGCTCGACGGTCGATGGTGCCGTGTCGACCCACCGTGATGGCCTCGAGCCCGGCAGCGGTGAGGGCGGCGCAGATGGCAGAGCCCGCTCCGCCGGTTGCCCCGATCACCACGTGCTGTTTGTTCGTCATGTCGGTTCCTCTCGTGGAGTCCACGTGCGAACATTGTTCGCTCTTGAGCACAGTGTATGCGAACACTGTTCGCATTGTCAAGGGGTGTTTACACTGGGAGCATGACGACACGTCGCGACCGGGTGAGAGCCTCCACCATCGACGAGATCAAGGAAGCCGCCCTCTCCCAGATCGCCGCCGAAGGAGCCACCGCTCTCAGCATCAGGGGTGTGGCCCGGGCGATAGGGATGAGCCCTGCCGGTCTCTACCGGTACTACAACGGTCTCGACGCGCTGGTGACCGACCTCCTCACCGACGCCTACGAAGACCTCGCCGACGCCGTGGAGCACGGGATCGCATCGATCGATGGCCCCGCCTCCGAGCGCTACATCGCCGGCGCCGCCGCCTACCGGCAATGGGCGCTGGACCACCCCAACCGCTTCCTGCTGATCTTCGGGACCCCCATCCCCGGCTACGCCGCTCCCCAGGACGGTCCCACCGTTCAGGCCAACCGGCGCATGGGCGAGGCGTTCTTCCGGATCTGCATCGAGGGGTGGCTGGCCGGAGAGATCACCGCGCCTCCTCTGTCCCGTCCCGTGACTGAACCGGAGCGTTCATTCGCCGCCGGGATCCCGGCCCCCGGATTCCCGCCCGAGCTCGTCCCCGCCATGCTCGGCACCTGGGCCCACCTGCACGGGCTGGTCACACTCGAGATCCTCGACCAGCTCCACTGGATGTACCCGGGTGTCGATGCCGACGCCTTCTTCGAAGGCGAAGCGCGCCGTATGGTCGAGGGATTGTCGCGCTGAGGCTGCGAGCGGCAGTCGTTCCCGCCGTCGCTACGGCCTGAACGACCGGCAGTCGTCGCCCCCGCACGCCCCGCCCCGGAGACCGGCGCCGAGCGGGTGACCGGAACCGAATGCATCCACCGTGAGACCATTGTCGAGGGTGCGCGGTTGCCCGGCAACCACCGGGGCGGGTCCCGACGGGGGTTGGGTGGTCGGAACACCGGGCGCGGTGGTGGGAGGCGTGGGAGCGGGCTGGCTCCCCGGATAAGGTGTCGCTGACCCCCCACCGGAACCGGGAGCGGAGCCACCGCCACTCGACCCACCCCCGGTGGAACCCCCAGCGGAAGGCGGAGGTGTCGACCCTCCACCCGTGGACCCACCACCCGTCGAACCCCCACCCGTCGAGTTGTCGGGCGTCGGGGTCTGGCCACCGCCCCCGGAACCCTCCTCACCCTGGAACGTGAACGCCCCCGGGTACACCATGTCTCCCCCGGCGTGGGACACCACGATGTCCACCGTTCCCGCAACACGACGGGGACTCTCGGCCAGCACGAAGTTCGTCGTAGCGAACACGAAACTGGAAGGGCTTCCCCCGAACGACACCGAGCGCACCCCCGAAAAGGCGGCATTGATGCGTACCAATGTGCCACCGGACGTGGGACCGGAGGTGGGGCTCACCACCGAAGAGGCCGAAGGCGGTGGGGTGCTTTCGCCTCCGGTAGAGCCGCCGCCCCCGGTCCCACCCCCCGAGGAACCACTGCCCGAACCACCACCAGTCGAACCACCACCGGTCGAACCACCCGGCGCCGGGGTCTGACCACCACCGCCGACCGGGCCACCATCGCCACCAGTGGAGCTACCACCGCCGCCACCCCCGGGCGGCGGCGTCTGGCCACCGCCGCCGACCGGACCCCCATCCCCTGACGAGGGGGGCGGCGTGCTGGACCCGCCGCCACCGGGGACGGGCGAGACACCGCTCCCGGGTGGAGGCGCAACCGGACTCCCCCCTCCACCGGTTCCGCCACCGGTTCCGCCACCACCAGCGGCAGGCGGTGGTGTGCCCGGCGATGGCGCACTCGGCACGGCCGGAGACGACGGCGGTGAAGTCGGTTCGGTTCCGGCCCGGAACCTGACCATCTGCCCGATGAGCACGGTCCCTCCCCCGGTGGTCCCACCGAGATAGAGCACGTAGTCGCCATCCGGGAGATCGGTGGAGACGTTCAGTTGCAGCGTCCCGATCGCCAACGACTGCCGCTGCGAGTCGGTCAGACCCAGATCGATCTGTCCCTCGTTCGAGGTCGATCGTGGCCCCCCGGCTCCGTCGACACCAACCGCCACCGGGTGTCCAATCACCGCCGAGACGCTTCCGTCCACCACGGCGCCCAGCGTGAGGTCCAGGTTTGTGGAGAGCTCGACGGCTCGCGGTGACCCGACGGTGAGGACCGCCTGCACCGGACCTTCGATGAAACCGCCCAAGCCGTCAGCGGTGAACGCGACAGAACCGTCCTCGAGGGCGGCGAAACCCATTGCCGCCCCGGCACTGGCGCGGCCACCGGTGGTCGAGACCCCCGAGAACGCCGGCACCGGGACCACGCCCGCCAGCAGCAGTCGGCGGATCTCCAACGGATCGTCGCTCCCCGAGGCCTGGGCGATGAGAGCGGCAACACCCGACACCATCGGGGCGGCCATCGAGGTTCCGTTGTAGAAGGCGTATCCGCCCCCACCGACGCTCGAGACGATGCTCTGTCCGGGAGCGAACACGTCGACGCCGACGAGCCCGAAGTTGGAGAACGAGGCCCGGGCATCACGGTTGGTGGAGGCGCCCACCGTGATCACGTTGGGGTTGGAGAGCGATGCCGGCCATACCGGCGAACGGTCGATGTCGACACCGCTGTTCCCGGCGGCGGCGACCACCAGGGATCCACGCTGCTCGGCACGGGCAACGGCGTCGTACAGCGCCTGGGAGTAAGGACTTCCCGGCGACGACCCAAGTGACAGATTGATGATGTCGGCGCCGTTGCTGGAGGCGTAGTCGATGCCCTGGATGATGGTGGAGATCGTCGTGCTGCCGTTCTCGAACACCTTCACCGACATGATGCGGGCCCCCGAGGCGACACCGGCCACGCCGGTGCCGTTGGAGGTGGCGGCGGCGATGATGCCGGCGACATGGGTGCCGTGGTTGTTGTCGACCGGGGCTCCGCCGGCGGTGCGCTGGTCGAAGGGGGTGCCGTCGCGGTTGATCAGGTCGAACCCGTTGCAGTCGTCGATGTAGCCGTTGCCGTCATCGTCGATGCCGTTCCCGCACACCTCGCCGGTGTTCACCCAGATCGAGTTCGCCAGATCCAGATGTGTGAGCTCGATCCCCGAGTCCACCACCGCCACCACCACGCCCGAACCGTCGACCCGGGTCTGGGCGGCCCGCCAGCCGATGTCGGCGGTGGCGATGCCGGGGGTGCCGGCCACGGTCTGGCCGAAGTTGTGCAGACCCCACTGCTGGGTGAGGTAGGGGTCCTCGGTGGAGGGGGCCACCACGAAGTCCTCCTCGACGGCGGCAACCCCCGGCAGATCCTCGATCTCCGCCGGATCGGCGTCGGTCTCGACCACCCACACGTCGCCGGCGATCGGTTCCGCCTGATCGAAGTCGATCCCGGCGTCGTCCATGACCGCTTCGACGTCGACGACGCCTTCAAGGGTCACCGGAATCTCTTCGCCCGCCAGCTCGTCGATGGCGTCCAGCAGCTGCTCGTCGGGTTCGAACAGAGCTTCGTCGTCGACCAGGCGCTGCTGTTCGTCGAGCACACCCTCGACTCCCGCCACCGACTCCTCGGCGATCACGATCAGGCTGCTGGAGACGCTCTCGAAGGCATCCGGGGTGTCGGGTCCGTAGGAAGGCAGGGCGAGCACGTCGTTGGCGGGAAGCAGCACCGACCCGGTGATCCCGAGCAGAAAGGCGAGCATTGCCGACAGACCTGGACGTACCTTCAGCACCGTCGACCGCTCCTTCCTTGGATCAGGACCTCTCCCCTATCGGCCCGGACGGCTTCGGACCTTGAGGAGGGTTGCGAAGTCACCCGAGCGGGTAGAACCACTTTCGACTGAAAACACCATGGAGGTGGCACATGAGCCGCACTACTGCGACCCTCGAACGACGCATCGAACAGATGAGGTCCAAGGCCCTAGACACGGCCGATCATGGCACGGACCGCGTGGCCGACGCCGCCGGCAGGATGTCGGACACACTTCGCCACGCTGCCGGGCGGGTCGACCAACCCCAGGTGGCCCGGGCCCTCAAGTCGTCGTCAAAGACGGTTCGAAGCACCGAGAAGCTCTTCTCGGACGGCGCAGCCGGTGTCGCTACCAGGCTAACGGAGTCGGCGAGGGCGCACCCCGGGCGCGTGGCATTCATCGCCATCGCCTTGGGCCTGCTGCTCGGATGGTCGTCTAGGCGCCGAAGTTCCGACCCTGTCGGAACCGGCTCGATCCTGGTTGTGGAGGTGAAGGAGATCCGCTGAGCCGCACCCGCCCGGGCGGCCGTCAGCCCGCGTCGTGGGCGTCATCCGGGGCGCTTTACCCCCACGCCGACCAGCCTCCACCACGGCCGACCGAACCACCTTCGGCGAAACCTTCGTCGAGCAGTTCAAGTCGATGCGTGAAGCCATGGAGAGCTGCGTCCCCCTCGAACGCCTTAGTCGCCAACCGAATCCAGGGCTCCTGATCGGTAGCACTCAGCTCGGCATTCGGGAATCGAGGTGCCTACAGATCGATCGACCGAATCTGGTCCTTGTAAACGATGTATATGAACGGACCGGGTTGCTGGCACGCCTTCTCGATCCGTTGAAGGTTGCCGAGGAATCGATCGGCCATCTCCTCTGCGGTCAGACTCTGGTTAGGCAGGCAAAAGCACTTCACCCTGTATGCGATCACAGCCTGACGCTCTGCCTGGTTGTAACGGATTCGACCGTCCTTCATGAGGACCGCCCACCCCTTCCCTCCAGCGAGTCTCAGCCACGCTTCATCCGCGACCCGTTCATCCGCGGTACGCCGTAGTGTTCGGCCAGGGTGATGAGGCTCACGCCCGCTTCGCGGAGCAGGGTGGGGACCTTCTTCCGTCCCAGACTTCGGTCCAAGAAGAACTCAGGCGGCCTGCTTTGAGGCGACACGTACGACGTCCTCCAGTTGACTCACGGGGACGCCGAACTCCTCCTCGAGGTCGAGTAGTGATTCACCTGCCCAGAAGCGTTGCAGTACGTCTTCAACGCGAGCTCCGCCGTGTTCAAGGATCGGTGCGCCAAACGAACGCTCGGGATCGACCACTACCTCTGCCTTTCGATAGGCCGGGACACGAATCAGTCGTGCGTACCCATCAGGTGCGTACTCGATCCGCTCAAGCTGTTGCCTTACCACCTCCGAGATCACGCCTTGGCCGTTTCGGACCACGACGAGCTTCATCGTCTCTTGACCTTCCTCGGTGCCCTCGTTCTTCTCCGCGTAGTCGTACAGCAGCTCGGCTCCGTCCGAGTACAGCCTCTGGGAAGCCAGCGCATGCTCGATTCCAATCTCAAGTTGGAGGACCACAAGAGCGGGTCGGATCTTCTGGAGGGATACGCCGCTGCTTCGGACTGCGGCCAGTACCAGTGCTTCCGTCAGTCCAACGAACGGGATCGTGGGGTCTCCTCGACGATCCCTCTCGAAGTGCGCGATCATCGGTTCACCAGTCACGGTGCGGCCACTCTTGGTCGTCCTGATGTAACCGCGCACCCAGGTGTCCAGCGTGCTGCGCGAGACGTCGACGATCTGCGCTGCATCAGCAACCGTGTACAGCGGCACGTCGAACCGCAATCGTGGGCGTTCGGGACGCTCGATGGTGGATCCTCCTCTCCCAACGGATTCAACCACGTCACTGAGACAAAATCGCGCAACCTCTCAGCATTTTGACCTGATGTCAGTTGATGCGGAACGGCTAGGGCAGGGTGACCTGCCCGAACGACGATGCGAAACGTCGACCCAGACTCGCTGTCTGCTCGGCCGAGCAAAACCATGTCGCATCCACTTCGGTGGCATCGGCCCGTGCCTCCGCCTTCCTCCGCCCTCCTCCGAACGCGAGTGAGGGACCGGTCTCCCGGTCCCTCACTCGTTCGTTCCCTCCCGGGGACGGGGTTCAGGCGTTGGCGATGGCCTGGGTCAGAGCCCGTTTCACCATCACTCGGGCCAGATGGGCCTTGTACTCGACCGAGCCGTACAGGTCCTCGAGCACGGTGACGCCCTCGGCGGCACGTTCGGCGGCGGCAGCGATGGCGGCCTCGGACCCGTCGGTTCCGATGATCGCCTCCATCACGCCGTGGGCCAGGGTCGGCTTGGTACCGACACCGGTCAGGGCCACCCGGGCCTCGGTGATCGAACCGTTCCTGGTGACCCAGGCCGACGCACCGGCCACGGCGTAGTCGGTGTGACCGCCGCGACGGCCCAGCTTGTCATACGCCGACCCACCACCCTTGTTGGGGATGCGGATCTCGGTGAGGATCTCGCCCGGCTCCAGCGCCGACGTGAGCACGTCGACGAAGAAGTCGTCGGATGCGATCTCACGGGTGCCGGTGGGGCCCATGGCGATCATCGTCCCACCCAGCGCCAGCACCGCCGACGGCTGATCGGCGGCGATGTCGGCATGGGCCACCGCCCCACAGGTGGTGCCGCGATTGCGGACCTGCACGTCGCCGGTCCACGCCGCCGCCGTGGTCAGCGCCGTCGGCAGCGACGAGGCCGCCGTCTGGTTGTGGGTGACCAACGCACCGATCGAGGTGTAGCTGCCGTTGTCGGTGATCTGATCGAGTCCACCGATACGGCCGATATCCACCACCAGGTCCGGTGAGAACAGCCGCAGCTTCATGAGCGGGATCAGCGACATACCGCCCGACATGACCTTGGCCAAGTCGGCGTTGCCCAGTTCACGCACCGCCTCGTCGAGCGAGGACGGTGCCACATAATCGAATTGCCTCGGGAACATGGTGTGTGCCCTCCCCTTCTACTTCGCCGCGTCCTGCATCGCCTGCCAGACCCTCCGGGGCCTGACCGGCATTTCCACGTGTTTCACACCGAGCGACGACAGAGCGTCGACCACCCCGTTGACGATCGTCTGCGCCGATCCGATCGTGCCGGCCTCGCCGATGCCCTTCACACCCAACGGATTGACATCGGTGGGCGTCTCGGTTCGGGCCAGCTCGAAGAACGGCATGTCCGCCGCCGTCGGCAGCGGGTAGTCGACCAACCCCGACGTCAACAGGTTGCCGTGTTCGTCGTAGATGGCGTCTTCGAACATGGCCTGACCGATCCCCTGCACCAGCCCGCCGTGGATCTGGCCGTCGACGATCATCGGGTTGATCACCTTGCCGCAGTCGTCCACGGTGAGGAAACGCTCCAGACGAACGTCGCCGGTGTCACGATCGACCGTCACCAGACACACCATGGTCCCGAACGGCCAGGTGGCGTTGGCGGGACTGAAGATCGAATGCGCCTCCAGACCTCCCGCCATACCCTCCGGCAGCAGGTGCGGCTGGTAGGCGGCCAGTCCGATTTCGGCCCAGGTCACGCTCTTGTCGGGCGAACCCGCCACATGGGCGCCGCCATCGGCGAAGCGCATGTCCTCAGCGGACGCCTCCAGCAGGTGGGCGGCGATCTCGGCCGCCTTCTCGCGGACCTGCCCGGCCGCCTGGTAGGTGGCGGCCCCGTCGACGGCGGCAGATCGCGACCCGAACGATCCGATCGTGACGGGCGCTTCCTTGGTGTCGCCGTGGCTCACCCGGATCTTGTCCATCTCTATGCCCAACTCGTTCGAGACGATCTGGCTCCACGTGGTCTGGTGGCCCTGACCCGAAGGGCCGGTGCCGATGATCACGCTGGCGGTTCCATCGGGATGCACCCGGACCACGCCCGAACCGTTGAACGCCGACGGCACCCCGTAAGCGCCCCACGAGAAGCCCAGATCGACCAGGCCCGATGGCCCGAAGCCGCACACCTCGACATAGGTGGAGAGGCCGACCCCGGCCAGCCTGCCCTCGGCCCGAAGCCGATCGCGCTCGGCGAGCAGCTCGGCGTATTCGGGGCGGTCGAGCATTGCCTGGAGGTTGGTCCCGTAGTCGCCGGTGTCGATGGCGAAGCCCACCGGGGACACCGCCGAGGGGAACGACTCGTTGGCGATGAAGTTCTTCATCCGCACCGCCGCCGCGTCCATCCCGATCTCACGGGCGTAGGTGTCCATGATCCGCTCGAGGTAGTAGATCGCCTCGGGACGACCGGCACCGCGGTAGGCATCGGTGGTCATGGTGTGGGTGTGGACACAGTCGAGCTTCAAACGGGTGGGGAACTTGTACTGGCCGGATGCGACGAACACCCCCAGGAAGGGGATGGCAACCGAGAAGTTCTGGCTGTAGGCGCCCATGTCGCAGATACCGTCGAGCTCGTAGGCGAGCACCTCGCCATCCCGGGTGCCGGTGATGGTGGCGGTCGCCACCCAGCCGCGCCCCTGGATGCTCGAGTTCGGCGCCTCACGCCGGGTCTCGGTGAACTTGACCGGTGCCCCGAGCTGCTTGGAGGCCCACGACACCAGGATCTCGTCGTTGTAGACGTTCAGCTTGACGCCGAAGCCGCCTCCCACTTCGGGGGCGATGCCGTGCACCTGGCTGTAGGAGATGCCGAGCACCTGGGCGACGGCGCCCGCCACCGCCGAGATCATCTGGGTGGACGAGTAGAGGGTCAACTCGCCGTACCCGTCGTTCCACTCGGCCAGCACCGAGCGCGGCTCGATCGGAACTGGGATGAGGCGCTGGTTCACCATCTCGAGGGAGACGGTGACCGTGTCCTCGCGCGACTTGGCGGCGGCGATGTCGTCCTTCAGCTTGGCAACCGTCTCGTCATCGGCCCCGAACGGGGCCGTCCAGCTGACGATGACGTTGGAGTCGAGTTCGTCGTGGACCTTGACACGGTCAGAGGCGGCGTCCTTCAGGTCGATGACCACCGGAAGCGAGTCGTAATCGACGTCGACCGCGTCGGCGGCGTCCTGGGCCTGGTAGCGGTCCTCGGCCACCACCATCGCGACCGCTTCGCCGACATGGTTGACCAGCCCGTCGGCCAGGAGCGGACGCAGCTTGCCCACCGCCGCCTGCGCCGGCAGCAGTCCCAGGTGGCGGACGTCGTCGGCGGTGTAGATCGCCCGCACGCCCGGCATACCCACTGCAACCGAGGTGTCGATCGAGATGATGCGGGCGTGGGCGAAGGGACTGCGCACGAAGGCGACGTGCAGCATGTTGACCATCTTCACGTCGTCGACGTACTTGCCCTTGCCCTTGATGAGTGCCGGGTCCTCCCGTCTGCGGACGACCCCTCCGAGAACGCTGGTCGTTGCCATCAGTGCGTCTCCCATTCAGCCGGGGCCGGCTCCTCGCCGCGCATCTTCGAAGCGGCGTAGTCGATGGCCTTGACGATGTTGTGATACCCCGTGCAGCGGCAGAGATTGCCCTCGATGCCGTGGCGGATCTCGTCCTCGGTGGGGCTGACGTTCTCGTTGAGAAGCCCCACCGCCGACATGATCATGCCCGGGGTGCAATAGCCGCACTGGAGGCCGTGCCGTTCCCAGAACCCCTCCTGCACGGGATGCAGCTCGTCGCCCTTGGCGAGTCCTTCGATGGTGGCGATATCGGCCCCTTCGGCCTGCACCGCCAGCATCGTGCACGACTTCGATGTTTTGCCGTCGACCAGGACCGTACATGCCCCGCAGTACGACGTTTCGCACCCGATGTGGGTGCCCGTGAGCGCCAGGTTCTCGCGAATGAAGTGCACGAGGAGTGTCCTCGGTTCCACATCCCCTGTCACCACACGCCCATTCACGGTCATAGATACCTGCATGACCGACCTCTCCTTCCAAGACTTGACACGACGGTATCAGGCACGCACCGCCACCGATGCACTGGGTGGGGAAAATGTGAGGAAGGAGCTTCCAGCTACTGGCTACTGGCTGCTGGTCGGGACGTCCGACGTCCGACGCAACACGCAACACGTCCGAACGCGTCGGACTGGCAGCTGGCAGCTCGAGAGAGCGACGAGCGACGAGCGACGAGCGACGAGCGACGAGCGACGAGCGACGAGCGACGAGCGACGAGCGACGATCCACCTTCTGCACATTGTGCAAAAGGTGGGCGAAACGCGTGCGTTCTGCACATTGTGCAAAAGGTGGGCGAAAC
>JBHJOH010000172.1:0-37382 GCA_050329955.1 Acidimicrobiia bacterium
CGACCGGAGCCACGAACGCCACCGCCGGCGGCGTTCCTGCATCGCCACGGCCCACCTCGTGGTGCTCGGCGATCTCTCCGGCTGTCAGCACCTTGTTGTAGACCGCCACCTCGTCGATGACACCCGCAAACCGGAACCCGTTCCCACCATTCGATGAGTCGTGGAACCGGGCGCCATCGATCATCGAACCGATGGCACTGTCAGCAGCGGCCTGATACAACGTCCCGACACCCGTCACCGTCCCGAACGACACCCCGTCCAGGAAACCCTCCACCCGGTTCCCGTCGGCGTCGTATACCAACGCCACGTGATAGGTGGTGTTGGCGGTGATCGGAGCCGACACGAACGCCGGACCCGACGCCCACGGCGTATCCGCCGAAGGATCATTGGCGGTGTTCCACGCACCCACATACACCCGACCACCACTCACATACATGTTGAGACCACGTGAGGTGCCGCCCTGCTCGTAGATGACCTGCTTGGCAGACGTACCCGACGCCGAGAACCACGCCTCCACCGTCTGCGCACGCCGTGTCCGAAGGTTCAGGAACGACGAATCCGGCAACAGCACCGCGTCATCCACACCGTCGAAACGAGCCGCCGTGTCCGAACCGGCCACCAGACCAGCCCAACCCAGCGTGACGCCACCCGAATAGGTGCCATTGATCCCGTTCCTGACCTCGGTCGCCACCGTCCCCGACG
Source organism: Acidimicrobiia bacterium (assembly GCA_050329955.1). Classification (GTDB taxonomy): domain Bacteria; phylum Actinomycetota; class Acidimicrobiia; order Spongiisociales; family ZC4RG35; genus JAOUGY01. The sequence goes on from JBHJOH010000172.1 coordinate 703, forward strand.
ACTCACCCAAACGCCAGTACGCATCCGGGCCATCACCGATCACAACCGCGTCATACGCCGGAGCCGCGTTCGACACAGTCACATTCACCGAGCTCGTACTGGTCAGCTCGTCCGAGTCCGTCGCACGCACCTGGATCGTCCCAGCACCATCAGGAAGGCCCACCGTGCTGAGCGAACCCACATACCGTCCGCTACCGGCATTCCAGACCGCAGCCACCCAGGTGGCACCATCCCACGACACATCCACGGCCAGGCTCCCGGCCGGATCCAGCCCATCGACCGCATCCACCACCACGTCGAAGACGCCATTCACCGTCGCACCCGCCACCGGCGCATCAACCGACACCGTCGGCGGAGCCTCGTTCTGCAAGGTGAAGTCGACGATCTGGGTGGTGACGAGTCCGTTGCCGTCGGTGACCGTGACCGTGTAGCTCCGAGCCCCGTCTGCGACCCCGGCGAGACTCAGGTTGGTGGTGAAGAGCCCGGTCGTTGCGTTGAACGTGGGCGTGATCTGGGTTCCCGTCCACGAAGGGGTGACCCGCACGGTCAACGCCGAGGTGGCAGTCACGAAGTCGCGGGAGGCGATCGTCACCGGGAGGCTGGTTCCCGCCACCGGTGCGGCAGGTGCGTCGAGCACTTCCAGCCCCGGCTTGTCGCTGTAGACCAGCACATCGTCGAAGGCGATGCGGTTCCACCAGTTGGCGAACGAGTAGCCCTTGCTGCTCAGGTGGCCGCCCAGCGAGAGCGTGTGGGTTCCGGCCGGCAGGGTGCCCAGGCTCATCGCCGTCTCGGTCCACGGCTCGGTGAACGAAGCGGTCGATCGCGTGGCGAAGGTGGTGACGACACCGTTCAGCGCCATCTGCCCTGACAATGTGCCCATCGAGGCCGATGTGAACAACCTGCGGTCGAACCGGATGCTCACCGGGGTCGGCTCCGTCAGCGTGAACGTGGTGGTGAAGGCACCGGCCATGTCGGTCACGGGGGGAGTGCCGTTGAGCACCTTGCCGCCCAGGATGAGAACGGCGGCACCGTCGTCGACGGGAGCACCGTCGGGAGCGTACATACCCACGGCCCGATCGGGCTTGATGCCGCCGAACACACCCCGCTCGAAGGCGAAGGGCTGGTACTCCTGACCGGTGATCAGGTTGTCGAAGTTGGCGTCGACGTAGCGGGCGTAGGACCCGGCCCATATCTTCACCGAGCCGGCGGTTACCGGACTCGACTGATTGCCCGACGAATCCACGCTCACGACGGTGTAAACGTGGTCACCGACCGGTTCGTTGGCGATCACCGCCGAAGTCGTCTCGGTCTTGGCGGCGGGCACGCCGTCGCGAAGCACCAGGTAGTGCGCCACGTCGGCGGTCGAGCCGGGTGCGGTGATGGTGACGGTCACGGTCCGGTTCGACACCGCCACCGCGGCGGCATTGGGCGCAGGGGGGGCGACCGTGTCGGGGGGCGGAGCGGTCGGGGTGGTCAGGCCGAGCGGACGCGGGCCACCCTCGAGGCACACCCGCGCAAGCGAGTTCACATACGAGCCACCGATCGCCTCGAGGTTGAGATCGCCGCCGATCCACAGGCATCCGTCGGGTGCCCCGTGAACGGCCCACGGACCCGCCGAGATGACCCACTCGTCCTCGAACTGGTCATACGGGAAGCTGTCGAGGAATGCGCCGGTCTTGGCACTGATGGCGTAGATGCCCTCGACCACACCCTTGTAGGTTCCCTGGGCGATGACGGTCCAGTTGGAGCCGGGTCGGTAGTTGTCCCACACCCCGCCGCGGCAATGGCAGGTCGAATAGATGCGGTCGCCCACCACCTCGAGGTCCTGGTTGTCACCACCGGGGCTGTTGGTGAACACCCAGTTCACCACCGAGAAGTCATCGGCGTCATAGACGATGGTGTTGTGCTCGGCCCCGGCGATCACCACCAGGTCACCCACCGCCACCACGTCATAGATGTCGATCTGACCGGTTGACGGAACGTTGCGGGCAATGCTGGTGGGTCCCGTCAGGGTGGCGCCCGAGATGGTGAGAGCGGCGAAAGCGATCCGGCTGGAGCCGTTGACGGTGCGGAACTTCCCGCCGAGGTACACCCGGTCGCGGGTCTCATCTACCGCGATACCCCACACCGATCCCCCCGACACGGTGGGACGCCAGCTGGTGTCGAGCCGCCCGGTGGCCAGGTTGAAGCGGGCCACGTTGAACACGTTGGTGCGCGGCCCGACACCGTCGGACGCATGGGTGAAGTTGCCGCCGGCGTACACGAAGCCACCGGCGATGGTGATGGTCTTGACCTGGGCTGAGGCAACGGCCCAGAAGCGGTCGAAATGCGACGTCCAGTCCTTCTGCACGAGACCCGTGACGGGGTCGAGCGCCACCAAGCCACCGGTGTTGGGCTCGTCGTTCACCGAGTAGAACTCGCCGCCAACGAACAGGCGGGAACCGTCGGCGGACGCCTCGAGGGCAAGTACCGGCCCGTTGAGCGCGGGACGGAATGTCGAGATGAAGTCCCCAGTGGTGGCGTTGAGGGCCATCAGGAACGGCTGGTCGACCCCGGCGGCGAAGCGGGTCGGCACCGCCTCTTCGAAACGCCCACCGACATAGAGGATGTTGCCGATCTGCTCGATGGCGAAAATGTCGGCGTCGATGTTCTCGCTCAGCGACGGCGTGTTGCCCCGGACACCCCACGAGGGGATGACGTCGGGCTGGATCTCGAAGGTGGGGCCACCGACCTGCACTTCGGCGAGATGGAGGAAGTCGGTGTCGTGCAGCTGGACCCGCACGTACCTGCCGGTGCGGCCGACGGTGGCCGTGACGGTGGTGAGGGTGTTGTTGGTGAAGGAGTACTCGGAGACGCCGGCCTGGGCACGGGTGGCGTTGAGATCGGCGGAAGCGAAGGGGGCGTCGGACACGAACACCGAGAAGTTGTCGAGCCGTTCGGTGCAGCAGTCGGTGCGACCGAACACCTTGACCACCGGGATGTCCTCGACCGAGCCGAGGTCCACCTGCCACCAGGCGTTGAGGTCGAAGTCGGTGTGCGACACGGAATTCGAGGAGAGCGCGCCGTTCACATTCCCGTCGATCGCCCGCTCGGCGCCGTGGGTGTCCTGATAGGTGGAGGACTGGGTTGCGACCCCGTTGAGGGTCAGGTTGATCGGGGGAGCGTCGACCAACGGGGTGTCGTCGGCCTCGGCCGGTGCCGCGAACCCGACCAGAGAAGCCATCATCGCAAACGCGGCGAACGCGGCCACCAGTCGTCGTCCCAGACCATGGTCCACCATTGGTGCAATCACGAAGAACCCTCCCATCACATCCATCCCGAACAGGATGAAATCCCAACGATCCGGCTTGCCCCGCCGGCCACTCAGAGCACATGGTACCGACACGCGGCGTGATGTCGACAGGGAATCGCGACGGCCGACATCGACATCTGTCCTAGCCTGACCCCGTGAGCGACCCCCGGGACGGACTTCTCTCGCGCAGGTACCTCCCTGCGTCCATCGCCATCTACCTGACGGTGGCACTGGTGGCGTTCGAGGGCACCGCCGTCGCCGCCGCCCTGCCCCAGCTGGCCGGAGACCTGGGCCGACTCGATCTGCTCCCGTGGGTCATCACCGCCTTCCTGTTCGCCTCGGGGGTGTCGACCGTTATCGCCGGCCCCCTGATCGACGCCCTCGGGACTGCCAAGGTCTTCGGCTGGGCTGTGGGGGTGTTCTCCATCGCCGGGTTCTCGGCCGGGTTCGCGCCCAGCATGGAGTTCCTCATCGGCATCAGGCTCCTGCAAGGCGCCGGAGGGGGCCTGATCGTTGCCGTCGGAATCGCCGCCGTCTCGCTCGTGTATCCGGCCCAGTTGACCGGTCGGGCCTTCGCCGCCAATTCGACGGTGTGGGGCGTGATGGGGGCGGCCGCTCCGGCGATCGCCGCCCTCCTGCTGACCGTCGCCTCCTGGCGGTGGATCTTCTTCATCAACTTCCCACTGGGGGTGGCCGCCATCATCGCCGGCCGTAAGGTGCTCCCGGGCCCCGCCGTCGGTGACCACGCCCGGCTCGATCTCCTCGGTTCGGCGCTGATCGCCACCTTCACCCTGTCGACGATCGTGGCCGTCGATTCCCTGTCGCCCATGTCGCTGGCGTGGGCATCGCTCGCCGGTCTGGCCATCACCGCCTACATCTGGCACGCCCGGCGGGCCGAGCGGCCGGTAGTGCGACCGGCGCACGTCTTCGCCCAGCCGTACTCGATGATCGGCCTCACGGTCGCTGCCATGATCACCGCCGCCTTCGCATCGAACACCTACGTGACGCTGTATGTGTCGGCGGGCCGCGGGGCGGGCCCCACCCTGACCGCCTGGTCGGTGTTCTTCTTCACCATCGGATGGACGGTGGGGGCGAACGTGTCGAGTCGGCTCCTCGACCGGCGGGCCGAGAGCGCGGTGATGCGGACCGGGACCTGGTTCACCAGTTCCGGCCTGACTCTCACGGCGGTCACCGTCCTCCTCGACGGCCCCCTTCCCGTCATCTTCGCCGGGCTGCTGTTTGCAGGCGTGGGGATCGGGCTCGCCACCAACGCCGGGCTCACCCTGCTGAGGGCGGTGACTCCCCCCGAGCAGATCGGCCGGGCGGCGTCGGCCCACCAGTTCATCCGTAACCAGGGCTTCACCCTGGGCTCGGCCCTCGGCGGTTCGGTGCTCCTCTTCACGGTGGGCGCCCGGCTGGGAACGGTGGAACCGGTGCAACGGCTGCTGTCCGGCGATGATCTCTCGGCGTCCTCGGATGTCTCCCAAGCGGTGGCAAGCGGATACGCCACCACGCTCATGATGGCGGCGGCACTGTCGATGCTCGCCTTCATCCCGATCTCGCTCCTTCGCCGGCACCTCGCCGAGGCACGCGCCGAAGCCGACAGGCGGCGCCGGGACGCTGCCTGAGCTCTCTCTGTGACCCCACGCCGGATCTGAGCGCCATCCGCTTCCTCAGTTCGTTCGGAACCTCTTGATATTCAATTAGTTTGAACGTATATTCGTTCAAGCGAGTTGAACGGAGGTTGGCGTGGACGAGGTGTTCTGGATCGAGGACATGGAAACGATGGAGGTTCTCTCCGACCCGGTTCGCATGCAGATCATCGAGCTGCTCCCCACACCCAGGACGGTGAAGCAGCTCGCCGAGGTCATGGAGGTTCCGAGGACTCGCCTGTACCACCACATCGGTCTGCTGGTCGACGCCGGCCTCATCGCCGTGGTGGAGAGCCGCGAGGTACGCGCTCTCACCGAACGGGTGTACCAGGCCACGGCGAAGTCGTACCAACCGTCCAAGGACTTCCTGGCAACCGTCGACCCCGGTCGACAGGCACAGGTGATCCTCGACTCGCTGTTCGCCGTCACCAGGGCCGACTTCGTTCGCACGGTCGAGGACGGGCGGGTCGCCCTCGATGGGTCACAGAAGAGCGTCGAGGTGGCACGGCGCAGACTCACTCTGACACCCGGACAGCTCGAGGCGCTGATCGAAGAGCTGGGCGCGCTCTACGAACGCTACGGCGACCTGGACGATCCCGGGGCGATGACCGTCGCCGCCCTCAGCGTCGTCTACCCCAGTTCGAGGGTCGGCTGATGACGTCGCTGATCCGGATCCGCGACTTCCGCCTGCTCTGGGCGGGACAGGCGACGTCCTCGCTCGGTGACGCCATCACCAACCTCGCGCTCCTGCTGACGGCGCAGCGACTGACCGGTTCTGTGTCGGCGGTAGCGGCGACCGCCATCGCCATCGCCCTTCCTCAGCTCATCATCGGTATGCCGGCCGGGGTCCTCGTCGATAGGTGGGATCGACGAACGGTGATGATCGTCTCCGACTTCGCCCGGGGAGTGCTCGTGCTCGGCTTCCTCCTGGTGACGAGCGCCGACCAGCTCTGGCTGATGTGGACCATCGCCTTCGCCCAGGCCGCCGTCGGCAGCTTCTTCAACCCTGCCCGGGGTGCCCTCGTCCCGGACATCGTTGGTCGGGAACGGCTCATGGCGGCGAACTCGGTGTCGGAGACCACACGGATTGTGTTCGGAGTGATCGGAACCGGCATCGCCGGCGTCTACGCTGGCTTCGCCGCCGGTCTGGCCATGTTGTTCGTGATCGATTCCATCACCTTCTTCGTGTCGGCCATCCTGGAGACTCGCATCGCCACCCGCGGCCGTCCGGCACGATCCGAGCCGAAGGCGCTCGGTGCCGAGCTGATGGCAGGCCTCCGCACAATCACCGCCACCCGACCCCTGGTCGGCGTACTCACCGGCGTGGGCGTGGCGATGATGGGCCTCGGCGCCGTGAACGTTCTCCTCATCCCCTTCGTGGTGGACGACCTGGGCGTGGCCGAGACGTGGTTCGGTGCGCTGGAAGCCGCCCAGGTTTCGTCGATGGTCCTGGCGGGCGCGCTGCTGGCAACGCTCTCCCACCGGGTACGTCCGGGCTCGGTGATGACGCTGGGCCTGGTCGGCGCCGGACTGGTGGTCGGCTCCATGGCCCTGGTGACCGAGGCGTGGCACCTCGTGATCGCCCTCTTCATGGTCGGCTGGTTCGTGACACCGTTGCAGGCGTCGGCGCACACCATCCTCCAGCGGGAGGTCGAGCCATCCATGCTGGGACGGGCGGGAGCCGGGTTCTCCACGGTCGCCACCACCGCCAACGTCGCGTCGATGGCACTGGCCGGTGTGGCGGCCACGTTCCTCGGTGTCCGGGGCGTCTTCCTGGCAGCGGGCGTCCTCACGATGGTCGCCGGAGCACTCGCCTGGGCGCTCACCCATGACCACAGCGCGGAACCGGCACCTGCACCGGCAGCGGCGTTCGGCCCCCAAGGGGAGCCTGACAACGCTCCCCCTGCTCTGATCTGAGGGCCAGAACCGACCGTGGCGGTCGGGCTGAACCCAGGGTTGGACCCTGGGCCCACGGTTCGGGTTCAGGAGAAGGCGGGGATGCCGGTCAGCGAGTTGCCCAGGATCAGCGTGTGGATCTCGTTGGTGCCCTCGTAGGTGTACACGGTCTCGAGGTTGGCCATGTGGCGGAACACGGGGTACTCGAGGGTGATGCCGTTGCCCCCCAGAATCGAGCGGGCGGTGCGGGCCACGTCGAGCGCCTGGCGGACGTTGTCCATCTTGCCGAAGCTGATCTGCTCGGGTGTCAGGGTGGCGTCGTCCTTGCGGCGGCCCAGGTGCAACGCCACCATCGAAGCGCGCTGGATGGCAACCATCATGTCCACCAGCTTCTGCTGGGTGAGCTGGAAGCCGGCGATCGGCTGGTCGAACTGCCGGCGCTCGCCGGCGTACTCGAGAGCGGACTGGTAACAGGCACGGGCGGCTCCCACCACTCCCCAGAGGATGCCGAACCGGGCCTCGTTCAGACACGACAGCGGCCCCCGCATCGAGGCGACACCGGGGAGGACGAAGTCGTCAGGGATGCGGACATCCGACAACACCAGTTCGGAGGTGACCGAGGCCCGCAGCGAGGCCTTGCGGTGGATGATCGGGGCCGAGAAGCCCGGGGTGTCGGTGGGGACGATGAACCCGCGCACCCCTTCGTCGGTGCGGGCCCAGACGATGGCGACGTCGGCGATCGACCCGTTGGTGATCCACATCTTCGAACCGTTCAGAATCCAGTCCGAGCCGTCCCGGCGGGCATTGGTCTTCATCGAGGACGGGTCCGAACCCGAATCCGACTCGGTCAGCCCGAAGCAACCGATCACCTCGCCGGCGGCCATGCGTGGCAGCCACGTCTGCTTCTGTTCCTCGGAGCCGAACTTCCAAATCGGGAACATCGCCAACGATCCCTGCACCGACACGAACGACCGAACGCCGGAGTCCCCGTACTCGAGTTCCCGACAGGCGAGCCCGTACATGACGTTGGAGACGCCGGCACAGCCGTACCCCTCGAGGTGCATGCCGAACAGACCGAGGGCGCCCATCTCCTTGGCCATCTCGCGGGGGAAGGTGCCGTCCTCCCACCAGTGGGACACGTCGGGGAGGATGCGGTTGGCCACGAAGTCCCGCACGGTGTCACGAAGCAGCCGCTCTTCGTCACTCAACAGACCATCGACGTCGAGAAAGTCCAGCGGATCGGGCCGGGCGAACGAGAGATCAGACATGAGAGCACTGTACCGAACAGCCGGGCAGTCGATAGGGCTCGAGAGCCCGAACCGTCTCCATCGCCGTCGCCATCGCCTCCAGGAACCTCGCCGAATCGGATCCAGCGCGGTTCAGATCCGGCTTTCGCTCGCCACCGGATCAGCTGCTGTACGAGATCGACATGGCACCGGTCCAGCGGTATACCAGCGCGCCGTAGTACTCACCGGCCTCCTCCCAGTCACCCCGCTCCAGGGCGTCGAGGGCCCGCCAGATGTCGGCCACCGAATCGTCCATCGCCAACTCCGCAACGCTGAACACCGAGGAGACGTCGCCGTAATCGAGCTCGCACATCGCCTTGGGCGAGAACGGCTCCAACCAGGATCGAAGCTCCTCGACCTCGACCATCATCGAGTCGGGGATCTCCGATCGGGTGAGACACTCGACGGCCCGGTCCAGACGTTCGAGCGCGCTCGCCAACGCCGAGCGGTAGCGGATCGTGGTGAGACCGTCGACCGACACCACCTCTTTGCCGGATGGATGGAACGGCACGAACCAGCGCATGGGCACGTGCCAGGGAGAGGTCAGGATGTGGGAGCGGGCGCCGGGATGCTCGTTCTGCCAGGTGTCGAGTTCGGCCCGGGCACTCCGGGCGAGGTCCTCGGGAACCACCGCCCCTCCCCCGAGTTGGCCGTAGGCCCTCCGTACCGCCAGCACCCCTTCCAACATGCGCAGGACCGGGGTACGGGGACAGGCGTAGGTCATGCCCCGCCAGTCGGTCACCAGGGCGTCGTCGGCTAGTGACTCCCCCACGATCCCGAAGCGCTCGTCCCTGGGCGCGATCTTGATCGAGACGCTCGGCTCGATCGTCACTTCTGCCGCGAAGGTGGGCTCGTACACCCGAAAATGAGCGGTCTTGATCACGGGAGCGATCGTACCCACAAAACGGAGGGCACTCCGCCCCGGGTCGAGTGAACGCACGCTCGGTATGCTCGAAGGACAGCTCGAGAAGGGAACACATGAGCGTGTTCGATTCCGTTGCGGTGCATGGCCACGAGGAGGTCCTCTTCGGGTTCGACCCGATCTCGGGACTTCGCACGATCATCGCCATCCATTCCACGGCGTTGGGTCCGGCTCTCGGTGGAACCCGCTTCTATCCGTACACGTCGGAGGACGAGGCCCTGTTCGACGTGCTCCGCCTGTCCAGAGGGATGAGCTACAAGGCGGCCGCCGCCGGACTGGACCTGGGTGGCGGCAAGGCAGTGATCATCGGCGACCCACGCACCGCGGGGTCTGAACGCCTCCTCCGGGCCTACGGCCGGATCGTGGACTCGCTCGGCGGCCGCTACATCACCGCCGAAGATGTGGGGACGACGACGTCGGACATGGAGATGATTCGCCGGGAGACCCGCTGGGCGTTGGGCGTCCCCGTCCCCGAGGGCGGGTCGGGGGACCCCTCCCCGATGACGGCCCGGGGGCTGCTCGCCTCCGCCTGCGCGGTGGCGGAACGGTTGTGGGGAAGCGACGACCTGGTGGGCAGACGGGTGGCGGTGCAGGGCGTGGGCAAGGTGGGCAGCGCCTACGTCGACCTGCTCGTCCAGGCCGGCGTCGAAGTGGTGATCTCCGACACCCACGAGGAGAAGGCATCGGCGGCTGCCGACGCCTACGGCGTCAAGGTGGTGGCCCCCGACGAGATCCTCTTCGTCGACTGCGACCTGCTCTCGCCGTGCGCCCTGGGGGCGGTGTTCGACGACACCTCGATCCCCCGTCTGGCGTGCTCGGCGATCGCCGGATCCGCCAACAACCAGCTGCTCGAGGACTCCCACGCCGAGGCGATCGCCGAGCGCGGCATCCTCTACGCCCCGGACTTCGTGGTCAATGCCGGCGGTCTCATCAACGTCGCCGAGGAAATGCGGGGATACTCGACCCAACGGGCGCTGCACCGGGTGGACGGGCTGCGCCAGGCAACTGCCTCGGTGCTCGAGGCGGCGACCAGGTCGGGTGTCAACCCGCACAGGGCGGCGGTGGCACGGGCCGAGCGCAGGTTGAAGGAGATCGGCGACCTCCGCCGGTTCCGCCGAAGCGGCGACGACAGGGACTGACAGGCGATCACGATGGGGCGGTGCGCATGGAGTGGATGAAACGGGAACTGCACCACGGCGACCTCGGGTTGACCGACGCCGACGTGCTCCGCATGCACCGGCTCATGCTTCTGACGCGCAAGATCGACGACCGGATGTTCGCCCTCAACCGCCAGGGCAGGGTCCCGTTCGTGGTCGGTTCCTCCGGGCATGAGGCCATCCAGGTGGCGGCCACCATGGCCCTCGACCCCGAGGTCGACTGGGTTCTCCCCTATTACCGCGACATGGGTGTTGCCCTCGCCTGGGGTTTCAGCCCACTCGAGGTGTTCCTCGCCACCTTCGCCCGGAAGGACGATCCCAGCTCCGGTGGACGCCAACTCCCCAACCACTGGTCCTCACCCGAGCGGCGGGTGTTCACCCAGTCCTCGACCATCGCCACCCAGTACCCCCACGCCGTCGGCGTCGCCCAGGGGCTCGTGAACCAGGGCCGACCGGGAGTGGTGATGGTGACGGGCGGAGAGGGCTCGACATCCGAGGGTGACTGGCATGAAGCCCTGAACTGGGCCGGCATCCACCGCCTCCCGGTGGTGTTCGTGATCGAGAACAACCGCTACGCCATCTCGGTCCCCTCGACCGAGGGGGTGGCGGGCTGCATCGCCGATCGGGCGGCCGGATACGGCATACCCGGTCACCTCATCGACGGGAACGACCCGATGGTGGTGTACCGGACGATGCAGGAAGCGGTGGCACGGGCGCGGGCCGGTCACGGCGCCTCGCTCGTCGAAGCCGAGACCTACCGCTACTACGCCCACACCTCCGACGACGACGACCGCCTCTACCGGTCGCGTCACGAGGTCGACGAGTGGCGACGCAACGACCCTGTTGTCACCCTCAAGCAGTATCTGATCGAAGAGCGCTTGCTCTCCCAGGCCGACGAACGGGCCATCACCGAGTCGGTCGAGGCCGAGCTGGCCGGAGCGGTCGCCGAGGCCGAGGGCGCGGCTCCGCCCGATGATCCGTACTCCCACGTCTATGCCAGCGTGATCGAGCCAGGCGAGGGTGCCACCGGCCCCGAACCCGCCACCAGCGGCCCGGAGGTGAACCTGATCACTGCGGTCAACCGCACCCTGCACGAGATCCTCGGGGCACACCCCGAGGCCGTTGTGTTCGGAGAGGACGTGGGAGGTCGCAAGGGCGGCGTGTTCAAGGCCACCGAGGGTCTCACCGCTGCCTTCGGGGAGGAGCGGTGCTTCAACACCCCGCTGGCCGAGTCATCCATCATCGGCGCCGCCGTCGGCATGGCGGCCACCGGGTTGCGGCCCATCCCCGAGATCCAGTTCGCCGACTACATCCACCCGGCCTTCGACCAGATCGTCTCGGAGGTGGCCCGCGTCCACTACCGCTCGAACGGCACCTGGTCGATGCCGCTCGTCATCCGAGCCCCGTTCGGGGGCGGCATTCACGGCGCGCTTTACCACTCGCAGTCGATCGAGGCGTTCTACGCCCATGTACCAGGCCTGAAGGTGGTGGTCCCATCCACTCCGGCCGACGTGAAGGGGCTCATGCACAGCGCCTTCCTCGATCCCGACCCGGTGTTGTTCCTCGAGCCCAAGAAGCTGTACCGCCTCGGCAAGGGCCCGTTCCCGGAAGGCGAGCACCTGGTACCCCTCGGCCGGGCCGCCATCCGCCGGCTCGGAAGCGATCTCACCATCATCACCTACGGGGCGATGACCCACTTCACGCTGGAGGCCCTGCCGACCATCGAGAAGGCCGGAATCTCGGCCGAGATCATCGACCTGCGCACGCTCCGACCGCTCGACTGGCCCACCATCGAAGCCTCCGTAGCCAAGACCAGCCGGGCGCTCATCGTCCACGAGGACAACCAGTTCTGCGGCTACGGGGCCGAGGTGGCAGCTCAGATCGCCGACAAGGCGTTCCGGTGGCTCGACGCCCCTGTCCGGCGCCATGCCCTCGCCGAGATCCCGGCGATGCCCTACGCCCAGGAACTGGAGGACATGGTGTACCCGAACCCCCAGGGGATCGCCCGAGCCGCCATCGAACTGGCGAAGTACTGACGACGCCCGTCGCCCGACGAGTGCCGGATCAGCGGCGAGCGGGGGACGGCGAAGCCCGATCCACCAGCGAGGGCCGCTTCCCGAACCACGGCCTGGCCTCTTCCAACTGGCCCGCCAGCCGGAACAACGTCGCCTCGTCTCCGAAACGGCCCACGAACTGAACACCCACCGGCAGACCGTCAGAACTCCAGTGCAGCGGCACCGACATGGCGGGCTGGCCGGTCATGTTGAACAGCGGCGTATTGGGGATGGGGGCCAGCACCTTGTCTGCCAGCTGCCGGAACGCACCCATCAGGGCGGGCTTGGCCGGCGCCCGTCGCAGGGTTTCGAGCAGGCGGCGTTCCCCGTCGGTTGGGGCGAGCGCTCCGTGACGGAGCGGGGGCGACGCCAGGGTCGAGGTCATCACCACGTCGAACTTCGACATGACACCGGCCATCAGGCGACCGGCCCGACGCACCTCGATCATGGCGTCGGCGTAGTCGGCCGCCGTGAGCTTGCGCCCCACCAGCGACAGCACCCAGGTGGCCAGCTCGTACTGGGCGGGATCGAGCTTGTGACCCCCCGACGATCGATTCATCGACGCCGCCACCGACGCAGCCACCACTGTCAGGAACGCCCGCTTCCATGCCTCTCGATCCACTGGAAGCTCCACCCCTTCCACGCTGTGTCCCAAGTCGTGGAGAAGGTCGGCACCCCCGTGGACGGCGGCCCGGCAGGTCCGGTCGACATCGCCACCGCAGATGCCCCCGGTGACCACGCCGACCCGAAGGCGGCCAGGGTCGGCTCCGACGTGGGACAGGAAGGTTCCGTCCACCGGCGGGGCGGCGTAGGCGTCGCCCACGTCGGGACCATGGGTGGCATCGAGCACCGCCGCCGAGTCCCGCACCGACCGCGTGATCACGTGCGCCGCCGTGAAGCCACCCCACAGTTCGGTCACCGCCGGTCCCAGCGGTGTCCGACCCCTGGTGGGCTTGAGACCGAACAGCCCGCAGTTCGACGCCGGGATCCTGATCGAACCACCGCCGTCCGAAGCGTGCGCCATCGGCACCATCCCCGCCGCCACCGCAGCAGCCGAACCTCCCGATGAGCCCCCCGGTGTCCTCGTCAGGTCCCAGGGGTTGGAGGTGGTTCCGTGCAGTTCGGGCTCGGTGACGGGCGCCAAACCGAACTCCGGCGTGTTGGTGGTGCCGAGAATGAGCAGGCCGGCAGCTTCGTAGCGCGACACCAGCGTGGAGGTGGTGTCGGGGACGAACCATTGCGAGGATCGGGACCCTCCGGTGGACGGGACTCCCTTCCAGTGGGCGTCGAGGTCCTTGAGGAGGAACGGCACACCGGCCAACGACCCCTCGCCGATCCCGCGATCGACGGTGGCCATCGCCCGGTTGTAGGTCTTGGTGACGACGGCGTTGAGCGTGGGGTTGTGGCGCTCGATCTGTTCGACGGCGGCTCCGGCGACGTCACGCGGCGACACTTCTCCCCGGCGGATCAGGTCGGCGAGGCCGACCGCATCGAAGTTCGGGTACTCGGCGAAGGACATGTCGGGAGCCTACGCCAACACCACTCCCCGACGACAGCTCAGCCGGTGGAATGGATCAGGCGGCCCGCCCCGCCAGGAGACCGATCACCCGATCGCTCAACTCGCGGGGACTGAAGGGTTTGACCATGTAGTCGGTGGCACCGGCCGCGAACCCCCGTTCGATGTCGCTGACCTGAGCCCGGGCGGTCAGCATGAGCACCGGTATGAAGGCGAGTTCCGGATGCTCACGCAGCCGACGGCAGGTCTCCACCCCATCCATCTCCGGCATCATGATATCGAGGATCACCAGATCGAAGCCGGACACCTCGAGTGCCGCCAACGCTTCGACGCCGTTGCAGGCCAGTGCCGTCTCCACACCTTCGAGCCGAAGCTTCATCTCGACCAGACGTCTCACGTCCGGGTCGTCATCCACCACCAGCACCCTGTATGTCATTCTGCGCCTTTCTCCACGGGCCCCTCTGCCGGTTGGAGCGACACCGTCACCGTGGTGCCGACCCCCACTGTCGAGGTGATATCGACACGACCGCCGTGTCTCTGAACCACTCCGTCCACGATCGCCAGGCCCAACCCGGCACCCTGAATCTCACTCTTACGGGCATGCCCGCCCCGGAAGAAGCGGTCGAACACCTTCGACACCTCCTCTTCCGAGATCCCGATCCCGCTGTCACTCACCCTGAACACGACTTCTCCATCCACACGCTCGACACCGACCTCGACCCGGCCTCCCGCCGGTGTGAACTTCAGAGCGTTACCCACCAGGTTGACGACGACCGTCTTGAGCTCGCCGGCGTCGCCCGCCACCACGCACGCAGTCCCACGTCGGAGGTCGAGCGAGATACCGTTCTTCTCGCGAAGGGCCTCTAGATCGGTGACGACACCCTCGACCAGGGACACCAGGTCGACCGGCCGCCTCTTGAGCTCGTTGCCGGCATCCATCGACCCGATGAGAAGGATGTCACCGATGAGGTCGAGCAGGCGGTCACCGTTGCGGGACATGATCTCGACCACATCCATCTGATCCGAGGTGAGCTCGCCCAATACCCCCTCCCTCAGCAGCTCGAGATACCCGATGACGGCGGTGAGCGGTGTGCGCAGTTCGTGTGAGACGTTCGACACGAACGCCTCCTTGAGCCGGTCGACCTCGAAGCGCTCGGTGAGGTCGCGGGCCAGAACCGCCACATAACCGTCGTCAGCGATGACCACCACCGAGACCGGGACCGTTCCACCGTCGACCCGCTGGAAGGTCATCTCACCGCGCCATACACCACTCTCCCTGGCGGCTTCGATGGCTTCCTCGATCCGGCGGACCTCCCCGGCACAGAAGGAGTCGATGGTGAGGCCTTCGACCGGGTGATGCGCCTCGATCCCCAACATCGAGCGCCCGCCCTTGTTGATGTAGACCAGGCGGCACTGCGGGTCGGTCCAGGCGATCAGGTCCGGGGTGGCATCGATGACCTCCGCTGCCCTGGCCAGCGCCGCCTGTGCCTGGAGCCGGTCGGAGATGTCGTGCAACATCACCACCAGCCGGCGTTCTCCGTCGAGCACCATCTCACCCACCGATGCCTCGACCCATCTCGAGCGACCCGAGAATCCCACCACCGACGTCACGAAGGGAGCGGAGCCCGAGGCGACACCGGATCGAAGTGCCCTGCGGAGGAGGACGCGGTGGGCTTTGAGATCGCCATGGGACACGAAGTCGGTGGCGGGGCGCCCCACCAACTGACCCACCGGCGAATCCAACAACTCGTGGGCGGCCGGGTTGGCGGTTTCGATGTTGCCGTCGGGATCGATGACCAGCGCCCCGTGTGTGGTGGCATTGATCACGGCTTGCAGGAATCCGGCGGTGCGCTCCAGTTCCGCCACCAGCCGGGAGCGTTCCGACGCAGCCTGCAGCGACTCGATTATGGAGGCGCAGGCCGACAACAGCGGCTGGACACGCTCCACCCAGTGATGCCCGTACGGTTCGCTGGGCGAGGTCAAACCCACCAAACCCACCAAACGATCCGACGAGATGAGCGGCATCCCGAGAAAACCGTCGATCGGGCCGGCGCCCGACGAGCCGCGTGCCACGGCACCCAGGTTCACGATGACCGGGGCCTGTTCGGCGATGATCTGTGACACGAGCAGCCCGATATCGGGATGGGGCGTGACCTGCGACCCCCGGACACCGTTCCAGACCATCGATCGGGTGTTGAGGTTGGGGATGCCCCTCGGGCCCCACTCCACCTCACCGATGAACCCGCCCTTGCTCGACGTGGTTCTCATCAGCGAGGCCAGAAGCTCGTCCCACATGCGCTGGGGGTCACCCTCGCGCATGTACTCGCGCTGAACATGCACGATCTCGTTGAGGATCGCGAGCGCGCCGGACTCCTCGCCCTCGACCAACGTCAGCTGTGGCTCCACGCTGGGCCTGTCGGCACGGCTGGGCAATCGTGAAGGGGCCGGCTCATGACTGCTCTACCCTGTGGGCCATGTCACTCCTCACCGATCTTTCTGCCGTGGTGGGCGACGCCTTCGAGGCGATCGGCCTCGATCGTTCCTACGGCGAGGTGGTGGTGTCGCAGCGCCCCGAGCTGGGGCAGTTCCAGTGCAACGGTGCCCTGGCCGCCGCCAAGGGCGCCGGACGCAACCCGCGTCAGATCGCCGAGGAAGTGGTAGCCCTGGTGGCCGCCCATCCGATGGTGTTCAAGGCCGACATCGCCGGACCCGGCTTCGTGAACCTCGATGTCGCCGAAGCCGAGCTGCGGGGGCGACTCGATGGGTTGGCAGGCGACGAGCGCCTGGGCGTTCCCGTGGTGGACACTCCGCGCAAGGTGATCGTCGACTACGGCGGCGCCAATGTCGCCAAGGACCTGCACGTCGGTCACGTACGGGTGGCTCTGATCGGCGAGAGTATCAAGCGCTTGTTCGGATTCCTCGGCCACGACGTGATCGGCGATGTGCACCTGGGTGACTGGGGCGCCCCGATGGGCCAACTGATCGCCGAGATGGAGGACCGGTTCCCCCACCTCGCCTACTTCGATCCGCATCACCAGGGTCCGTACCCCGTCGAGTCACCGGTCACCATCGAGGACCTGCAGGAGATGTACCCGGTGGCCTCGAGCAAGGCCAAGGAGGACCCGGAGTTCGGTGCTCGAACCCGGTTGGCGACCGTCGAGCTGCAGAACGGGCGGCCCGGCTACCGGGCGTTGTGGGAGCAGTTCCGGGACGTCTCGATCGAGGCGCTCCGTGACGTCTACGACAGTCTCGACGTGCACTTCGACCTGTGGCTCGGTGAGGCTTCGGTACATGATCGGATCGCTCCGATGGTGGAACGGATGAAGGCCGCCGGGGTGGCGGTGGAGAGTGACGGCGCCGTTGTGGTGCACGTGCAGCGGGACGACGACAAACGCGAAGTCCCGCCGCTGATGCTGGTGAACTCCCGCGGCGGGTTCACCTACGCCACGTCCGACCTGGCCACCATCGAGGAACGGGTGACCGACATGGGCGTCGAGGAGGTCGTCTATGTGGTCGATCTCCGTCAGTCGCTCCACTTCGAGCAGGTGTTCCGTGCCGCCTACCTGGCGGGCATCGCCGGCCCGGACGTGATCCTGGACCACTCCGGCAACGGCACCGTCAACGGGCCGGACGGGCGACCGTTCAAGACGCGCCAGGGTGGGCTCCCCCGCCTGCGGGAGACCATCGCCGAAGCAATCGAACGGGCCCGTGCCCGCCTCGACGAATCCGAGATCGCGGTGGGCTACTCGGAGGCCGAACGCGCCGAGATCGCCCGGCGGGTTGGCCTGGCCGCCCTCAAGTACGGTGACCTGTCGAATCACCGCGCCTCGGACTACTCCTTCGACCTGGAGCGCTTCACCCAGCTTCAGGGCAAGACCGGCCCCTACATCCAGTACGTGACAGCCCGGGCGGCGTCGCTGCTGGCCAAGGCGAGCGAACGTGGATGGGAACCTGGTTCGGCCGTCGACCCCGTCTCCCCTGCGGAACGTCAGCTCATCCTGGAGCTCGCCAGACTCCCCGAGGTGATCGACCGGGCGTTGACGGCCCGGGCGCCCAACCACCTGGCCGAATACGCCTTCGACCTGGCGGGCCATTTCAACCGTTTCTACGACGCCTGCCATGTCCTCACCGAGAGCGACCCCCTCCGGCAGGCTTCGTGGCTGACGCTGGTCGACACCACCCGGCGCCAACTGGTGCTGGTGCTGGGTCTGTTGGGCATCGAGGTCCCGGAACGAATGTGAAAGCGAGCCGCATGGGGCCACGCCCTGCCCGGTCGAAGGTGGTTCAACCCGGGTAGGCTTCCGCCCACTGACGTCCGCCGCCGAGGTCCGCGGCTGGACGCTGGATCGGGAGCTCGCAGGTTGCGGAGGGGCGCTCCCCGTCCGGGAGATCACGTGGCGGCGGTAGGCACCATCACCTCGAACATATGGCGTCAACGGGTGCAAGCCCGGTTGATCGGCTACGGCTCGGCCGCGCTCGTCCTGATGGTGGCTGCCGTGACCGGCTACCTCGATGAGCCGCTCGTGCCGTTGTCCGTGAGCCTGATCGGCTTGGCGTTCGCCATTCCGGTCCGTCGATTCGCTCCGCATGCGTTCGCAGCAGCCGTGATCTTCGATGCCCTGGCCGTGATCTACCTGGCGCTGGTGGCGGGATCGTGGCTGCTCGGAGGCATCGCCCTGTTCGTGGCCGGGACCATCGTTACGATCGGCCGGCCGATGCGCACCGTCGTCCCGGTGGCGGTCGTCACGATGACCGCTGCCACGCTGTTGGTGCTGGGGGAACAGGGCCTCATCGAGCGACCCGCCTTCATTCCCCGGCTGACCTCGCCGGTGGACACCATGGCCGCCCTCGTCATGGCGCTGCTGCTGGGGCTCACCGGAGTTGCCGTGATCAAACGGCTGGTGTCGCTGTACGGCGGGGCGGCGGTCGGCGTCGAAGACAGCACCAGGCGCTGGTGGGACTTCATGGAGGCGACGGCACGGCCGATGCTGGTTGCGGTCGACGGCGTCATCGAGCACGCCAACGAGGCGGCCTCCCGGTTGAGCGGACGCCCGCAGCACCAGCTGGTAGGTACCACCCTGGCGGGTCTGGTGACGGACGGCACCATGAACCGACCCGACGGGAGCACCGCCCACGTCAACACGGTGGCGGCTCCTCTCGCCGTGGACGGGCGGCTCGCCGAGGCGGTCTTCCTGGTCGACGTGTCGGACGACGAAGAACAGCGTCGGCGTTTGGAACGTACCGTGCGCGACACCGACCGCTTCGTGGCCAGCGTCTCCCATGAGGTGCGGACCCCCCTCACGGCGGTGGTCGGCCTCTCGTCGGTGGCCGACGAGGCCTGGGATGAGCTCAGCTCGGCCGAACGACGCGAGTTCGTGCGGTTGATCGCTTCCCAGAGCCGGGAGGTCGCCTCGATCATCGAGGATCTCCTGGTGGCAGCCCGCGCCGGTGGAACGGGCGTTCGCATCGACCTGGGCAGGGTCGACATCCACCACGAGCTGGAAACGGTCATCGCCACCCTCGAGATGGAGGGACGTCTGGTCACAACCCACGGCACTGGAAGCGCCCACGCCGATTCCGGTCGGGTCCGTCAGATCGTGCGCAACCTCCTCACCAACGCCATCAGGTACGGTGGGCACACGATCAACGCCACCGTGCGCGAGAACGGAGATGAGGTGGAGCTGGAAGTGGCCGACAACGGGCCCCCCATCCCCGAGCAGGCCCGCGAGGCGATCTTCGAGCCGTTTGCGAAGGGGGGAGCGTCGATCCACCGGCACGACTCTGTCGGCCTCGGGCTGACCGTCTCGCGCCAGCTGGCCGAGCTCATGCAGGGACGCCTCAGCTACGACCACCGGGACGGCTGGAGCAGGTTCGTTCTGACCCTGCCCACCCAGGGCCTTCCCCGGAGCGACTGATGTACGAGGTCCGTCCCGCCACCGTCGGGGACATCGACGCCATCGCCGCCTTCACGACCGACACCTTCACCTGGGGCGACTACGTGGCCGATGCGCTGCCGACCTGGTTGTCGCTGGAGGGCGGGCTGGTGCTGGTCGCCACGCTCGACGGAACACCGGTCGGCGTCAGCCGCACCCTCATGCTGTCGGAGAACGAGGCGTGGCTGCATGGCGCCCGGGTGCATCCGGACCACCGTCGCCGCGGCATCGGCCGGCGACTGAACGACGCCGGCTGTCTATGGGCGCGCCATCAGGGTGCGCTGGTCGCCCGGCTGATGGTGGAGGAGTGGAACGAAGCCGCCCAGGCCCAGGTCGGGGCGATCGGCTACCGCCGGTCGGCGCCCTGGCTCTCGGCAATTCTGGAACTCGGCAGCGAGGTACTGCCGCACACCAACGGGGGTCGCCGGGTACCCGGCGAGGAACGTCTCACCCCGGGCCGAGCCGCCGAGGCCGACATCGCCTGGATGTCATGGGCCGTGTCAGACCTGGCGCGCACCGGACGCGAGCTGTTCCCGGTGGGATGGCACTTCCGGCGAACCCGGCCCGACGATCTCAGTCAGGCCGCCACCCGCCGCGAGCTGTGGCACTGCCCGTCGGGGTGGGTACTGGCCTCGGGGGGCGACGACGGCGAGCTGATCGTCCCCTGGTTCTCGACCACGGATCTGGACGCTTCCCGGCTGATCCGCGCCCTGATCGATCTCGCCGACGGCACCCGCGCCGAGAGGATCAGGGTCATGTCCCCCCGCACCGGCTGGATGGAGGAGGCGTTGGCACGGGCCGGATTCGTGATCACCCCGAATGCGGTCTACAGCCGGAGCCTCGGGTAGGCCCGACCGGTCCGCACCGTCAAAGGCAGATCACCGCGACCGGCTCGCCGAGCTGGCGGGTCAGCACCACCACCCGCCGCCCGCGGCCGGAGAGGCCGAGGCTCTTCCGAAACGCTTCCGGTTCGACCGCCGACCCACGCTTCTTGACGATGACCTCGCCGACCCCGAGCCCCCGGAGGTGGCTCCTGATCTTCTTGGCGTTGAAGCCCATCACCGACTCCACCCGGTACGAAGTCAGGAAGGGTGACACGACCTCATTGTCACCGGTGAGGTAGGCGATGGTCGGGTCGATGCCATTGAGACCGACGGTGGCGGCCAGATCCCCCACCAGCCCAGCCCGTATGACGGCCGGGTCGGGTTCGTACAGCCAGGCACCCACCCGCCGCGCCTCCAAACCGACCTGCGACGGTCGCCCCGTGATGGCCGCACCCGACGGAAGGAGGGTCGCCGTCACCTCGCTGCCGACCCTGAGATCCCCAAACCACAGCACGCACTCACGCATGTCACCGTCGAGCGAGACGAACTCGGCTTCCGAGCCGGGCGGTATGGTGGAGTGATCGATGCCCGGGTGAACCTTGACCGCCATGGCAGCGGGTAGCCAGGTGGAGGTGAAGCGGCTCAGCGGCGGGCTGTACCGCTCCACGTCGAACACACGGCGCCCGGAGGCGTCGCGTCGTGCCGGGTCAGCGAACACGGCTGACACGGCCATGGCGGGCAATGTGGCGAGATCGGCGCGCACCGGCACGAACCGATCCCCGACGTTGTGGCGTGCCATGGCCAGCCGGAGCGGATCGAGATCCACCCCGACCACAGTCCCGGGAAGGGACATGGCGTCACCACCGATTCCACATCCCAGATCGGCGATGACCCCTCCGGTCGGGAACCGACGGGCCCGGTGGTCGGCCACTGCCGTTGGTGTCGCCTGCTCGAGCGCTTCCAGCGTGTACAGCATCGAGGCGGCACGCTCGCCGAACTTGTGCTGCGCTGAAGCCCTCCCCCGGTACAACTCCGCCAGGGCGGCGGCCCGGTCCCGATCGAAGCTGCGGCGAAGCATCGACACCAGACGTACGACATCGTCGACCGGGTCAGCTTCCAGGGCCGCCAGCACCGCCCGTGCCTCGCCGGAGGTGAGAAAGGGAACCAGCGACACTCAGGCGGCAGGCATCGTGTAGAGCACCAGGGTGGCCACGGTCCACACCAGGTAGAGCAGCGGCAGCTCCAGCTCCTCGCCCCAGCCGTTGGCGAGACCCCGCCGGATGGCGAAGGCGAACGGCACACCCAACAGCGGGACCACGAACGCTCCGGCGCTTCCCACCGCCCCCAGCATCTGGTGGGCGGCCCGCAGCGGGAGCGAGAAATCGGCCACCAGCGTCTCGAGGCGACTCCCAGCCACCAACAGGATGATGCCCACCACCACGGCCCCCATCACCCGACCCAGTGCCACTTCGAGGACGGGATAGCGGCGGACCGACTCGGGCGCACCGTACCCCCCTTCCGAGGCGATGCCGAGGGCGAAGGCGCCGATCACGCCGATCACCAGCGACGACCCCAGCAGCGACGTCGTGGAGAGCCGCAAGCCGATGGCGGCGAGGTCGAAGGCGTCGAGGATGATGGCAACCGCCAGGCCCACCATTCCCGTACCCAACGCCAGCATCCCCACGTCGAGCATGGTCCGGAAAGTACCGGCGACCAGCCGTAGGTAGTACCCGAATGGTTGCGGGTGCGCTCCAATCACCTGCACGGCCTCCAACCTGATCACCTCCGTGGCCAGACTACCGGCCAGCCGGGGTCAGCGCCTCCCACCACGTTGCGGAGTGGGGGGTCGCCTGGATTTGATGGCGCCTTCCCTTGACCCCGCCCGCCGGCGTCCGACAGGGATGGCATGGCACGGAAGCCCAGTTCGAGAGTCGCGTTCTTGACCATGTTCGTGGTCCTGACACTCACCCAGACCGTATCCGCCGGCGCGGGAGCGCCCGACCCATGCAACGGCGGCCAGGTGGTGAACCTCCCGAACGGGACCATTGGCTGCACCCACGGCCCCGACCCGGTGCCGATCGGCGCACCCGCCACCGATTGGCGCGTGTTGCAGCCGGCATCCACCCCCACCGTGACCTGTGTCGACGACGGCGAGTCGGGCCACCGGGTCCAGGCCGTGTACGTGGTGGCGTCGGACCGCCCCAACCGTTCGGCCGAGGTGGTCCCCCAGATTCGGCGGTGGATCGCCGATGTCGACTCGATCTTCTCGGGATCCTCGGCACCGGCCGGTGTGGACATGACGGTGCGTTGGGTACACGACCAGAACTGCATCGTCGACATCGCCACGGTGGTCGTGCCACCCAACGGAGATGACAGCTTCTTCGACACGATCGAGGCACTGGACGAAGCCGGCTACGGCGAGGCCGGTCGGCACTACCTCGCCTGGGTGGACGCATCGGAGTACTGCGGCATCGCCGTCAACTACGCCGACGACAGCTTCGGCGACGAGAACTGGAACAACGGCGGACAGCCGTTGTGGGCTCGGGTCGACCGGGACTGCTGGGGTCGGGACGGATTGGTCGAGGCCCACGAACTCACCCACATGCTCGGATCGGTACAGCCATCCGCCCCCAACGCCACCCCGTACGGACACTGCACCGACGACTACGACCTCATGTGTTACCAGGACGGTGCCGGGGTCACCATGGAGTACGCCTGTCCCAACCCGACCCATGAGCTGCTGCTGGACTGCAACAACGACGACTACTTCAATGTCGACCCTCCACCAGGGAGCTACCTGGCCACCCACTGGAACGTGGCCCGCAGCTCGTTCCTGCACTCGGGTCCACCACCCAACCCGGTGGACCCGCCCACAGGCGGCTCGGGGGAGTTCGGAGACATCGCAGTTTCGGATCCGTTCCGGGGCGACGTGAACTGGCTGGCGGAACAGGGCATCACCCAGGGTTGCAACCCGCCGGGTAACGATCGGTTCTGTCCCGATGACCCGGTGACCCGGGGGCAGATGGCCGCCTTCCTCACCAGGGCACTCGACGTGGGAGTCGGTGACGGAGGCAATCCGTTCCGTGACGACGACGGCAGCGTCTTCGAGCCCGACATAGAACGCCTGGCCGCCGCCGGCATCACCACAGGGTGCGGGCCCGACATCTTCTGCCCGAACGAACCGATCACCCGGGGGCAGATGGCCGCCTTCCTGACCAGGGCCCTCGATCTGGACCCGGCCGGGGGAGACCCCTTCTCCGACGACGACGACAGCCCGTTCGAAGCGGAGATCGAACGGCTGGCCGCCGCCGGCATCACCACAGGGTGTGGTCCGGGCATCTTCTGCCCGGACGACCCGGTGACCCGGGCTCAGATGGCCGCATTCCTGAGACGGGCACTCGGATGAGCGAGCGCCCGGGTTGCGGGGGCGCGACCGATCGGAACGACATCCGACGTTCGCGCCCTGTTGATCTGGCCATCTTCCGGCGGTAACCCTGGGCCGGTACAACTCTCTTCAAGCAATGCCGCTCGGGCCGTTCCTTCCTCCCCGGTCCATGGTTTCGACCAGCTGAGCGGCGTCGCTCCTTGCCGGGGCCCCGAGGGGCCCCGGCATCCAGGTTTCCGCCCGGCCCTCAGCCGGGCGGCGGGCCCCAGCCCCCGCCGCCCGGGGTCCTTACGACGAGACGGTCACCGGGCTCGACGGCCACCGTGACTTTTCCCGGAAGACGTTCGGGGCCGGCCCCGGATCTGATCAGCCAGTCCTCCCCCACCGCTCCCGGTTCCCCACCGCACAGCCCCCAGGCCCCGTGGCGGCGTCGTTCCCCCATCAACGACAGGACGGCCGGTTCCAGGAACTCGATCTCGCGCTCGATCCCTTCGCCGCCGGAGTGCAGACCTGATCCCCCCGACCCACGGCGCAGCGTGTAGCGATGGATGAGGAAGGGGTAGTGGGCATCGATCGACTCGATCGGGGTGTTGCGGGTGTTGGTCATTCCGGTCTGGATGCCCGAAGCGCCCGGTTTGGTGGGACGCCCGCCCTGGCCGCCCGCCACGGTCTCGTAGTAGGCGAACCGGTCGTTGCCGATCAGGATGTTGTTCATGGTTCCCTGCGAGGCAGCTGGAACCCTTCCGGGCGCCGCCTGGGCCAACGCTCCCAGCAGCACGTCGGCGATCCGTTGACTGGTCTCGACGTTGCCCGCAGCCACCGCCGCCGGTGGCAGGGCGTTGACGATGCTTCCCACCGGGGCCACCAGTTCGACCACCCGGTAGCTACCGCCGTTGGCCGGGATCGACGGGTCGGTGGCGACCCGCACCGCGTAGTACAGACACGAACGGGTGACCGCCTCGACCGCATTGAAATTGGCCGGGATCTGGGAGTCGGTGCCGGTGAAGTCGGCCCGAAGCGAGCCTCCCCCGATGGTGACGACAACCCGGATCGCCACGTCGCGTTCACCCCACTCCATGACGTCCTCGAACCGGTAGACCCCGTCGCCGAGACCAGCCAGAGCACTGGTCATGCGCCGCTCGCCGTAGTCCAGCACGGCCCGGGTGAGACGTTCGAAGCCGGTCGTCCCTTCGGCCCGCACCATCGCCTCGACTCGTGCCGCTCCCACCTCGTTGGCTCCCAGCTGAGCGGAGAGATCGCCCCGGCGCTCCCCGGGGGTGCGGGTGGCCGCCAGGAACGGGTCGAGGAACTCGGCCAGCCATGCTCCGTCGACGGCGGCCGGCATCGGAGCGACCCTGATCCCCTCCTGGTCGACCGTCACCGCATGAGCCGGCATCGACCCCGGAGCCTCTCCCCCGACATCGGCGTGGTGGGCCCGGTTCCCCACCCAGGCAACCAACCGCCCGCCGACGAACACCGGCCGAACCAGGGTGAGGTCGTTGAGGTGGGTGCCACCGGCGTAGGGGTCGTTGACTGCGTACTGCACGCCGGGCTCAGCCCCGTGGGCGGCCAGCACCGCCGCTACCGACGCCGGCATGGCCCCCAGATGGACCGGGATGTGCTCGGCCTGGGCAAGCATCGATCCGTCGGGCAGGAACACCGCCGCCGAGCAGTCGGCGCGTTCTTTGATGTTGGGCGAGTACGAGGTACGGCGTAGCACCATCCCCATCTCCTCGGCGATGCCCGCCAGGGCGTTGCGGGCCACCTCGAGCTGGATCGGAGAGATCACCAGCTCACCTCGAGGGCGCCGGAGGCGAGGACCACCCCACGGTCGCCCGCTCCCAGCCAGGTCGTGGACTCGCCGTCCAGCACCAGGCAGGGGCCCGCCAGCGGGGCACCCGGCGCCAGGCCGGGACGCCACCACCGTTCGACCTCCACCTCGCCGGTCACCGTGGTGACCCGGGTACTTCCGAGGCTTTCGGGTCCGGTGGGGAGGTGGGTCGGCAGGTCGTCCCAGCGAAGCGGGGGTTCCCCGACCGCCGCCACCCGCACCGCCACCGCCTCCACCGGGTCCTCCGAGCGGGCGAACCCGTTGCGCTCGCGGTGGATCCGGTGGAACCGTTCGGTCAGCGTCGCCCAACCTTCACCGGAGCCATAGGGAACGGGTGTCTCGTGCGATTGACCGATGTAGCGCACGTCCACGATGACGTCGACAGCAACCGGCTCGGAGCCGGCGCCCGCCGCCAACTCGGCCACGGCTACGGAGGCGAGGTCGGCCAGTGTCACCTCGACCTTGTCGATCTCGGTGGTGAGCACCGTTCGCCAGCGATCCGCCCGCGGCGGGGCCAACAGCAGACCCAGGGCGGAGAACACCCCGGCGTGCGGTGGCACCACCACCCCCGCCATCTCCAACCGACGCGCCAGCGCAACCGCGTGGAGCCCTCCGGCACCCCCGAAGGCAACCAGCACCGCCTCCCTGGGGTCGGCGCCCTCCTCCACCGACACCGCCCGCACCGCCCGTTCCATGGTCGACTCCACCACCTCGACGATGCCGAGGGCGGCTTCCCCGATCGTCATGCCGAGCCGGTCGGCGACCGCACCCACCGCCCGGCGGGCGGCAGCGCTGTCGAGGGACACCCCGTCGGCCAGAGTCCCGGACAACCTGCCCAGCACCACGTGGGCGTCGGTGACCGTCGCCGCCGTTCCACCCCGTCCATAGGCGGCCGGGCCCGGCGAAGCCCCGGCGCTGTGCGGGCCCACCCGGAGGGCATCTCCGGCGTCGACCCAGGCGAGCGACCCTCCGCCCGCCCCAACGGTGTGCACCGCCACCGAGGGCATCCGGATCACCAACCCGTCGATCTCACGCTCGTAGCCCACCTCGGGCCGGCCGTCCTCGATACGGCAGACGTCGGTGGATGTGCCGCCCATGTCGAAAGCGATCACCCGCCGCCTTCCGAGGGCGCCACCCAGGGCGGCGGTGGCCACCACACCCCCGGCCGGACCCGACAGCAGGATCGATGCCGACAGCCGAGATGCCTGGGCAGGACTCACCAGGCCACCGGAGGAGCGCATCACCATCACCCGCTCCGTCACCCGCGGGACCAGCCGCTCTTCGAGACGCTGCAGATAGGTCGACACCCGGGGCTGCAGATAGGCGTTCACCACGGTGGTGGAGGTTCGCTCGAACTCCCTGAACTCCGGCACCACCCGGTGCGACATCACGACCGGACACCCGAGGGTCGAGAGGGCCTCCGCCGCCGCAACCTCCCGGCTCGGATCGCGATAGGAGTCGCGAAAGGCAATGGCGACCGCCCCCGGATCCAGTGCCGCCACCCGCTCCAACGCACCCGGCGCCCACCCGATCCTGGCCGAACGGGCCACCAGCGGCTCGGCCCGGTCGGCATCGGGGTCGTACAGCGACGGGCGGTGTTGGCGACCGATCTCGATGAGATCCTCGAACCCGGCATCGGTCACGAGCGTCACCGAGACCCCCGATCGCTCGAGGAGGGCGTTGGTGGCAACGGTGGTCCCGTGCACCAGCAGGGCGCAGTGGTCACCGCCGAGCAGGTGCACCGACGCCTCGACCACGCCGTCGGACTGGTCGGGTGTCGACGAGGTCTTCTCCACCTTCACCTGTGTTCCGTCCCACCACACCAGATCGGTGAACGTTCCGCCGACATCGACCCCGAGAGTCCGCATGCCGCCATCATCGCATCCAGGGCGGCCTGCGGAACACGGACAACTAACCTGGCGTCATGGTCTCCATCGATCCCACCCCCAACCCGAATGCGCTCAAGTTCACGGTTGGATCCCCCGTCGGGGGCCCCGCCACGTTCGTGGCCGGTCGGGAGACCGACGACCCGATGGCCACCGCCCTGCTGGCCCTCCCCGGGGTTTCATCGATCTTCATGACCGCCGACTTCGTCACCGTCTCGAAGGCAGCCGAAGGCGATTGGGACGACATCATCGAGCCCGCCCGAATGATCATCGCCGAGCATTTCGAGTAGCCGACCCGAACCCGGGCAGCGGCGGGACGGTTCGGATCTGCCAAGATCGGCACCGCCAGTGGTCGGTGCATTCGGGTTGCACCGGGGTCAAAGCCGGTCCGTGTATCGACCACTGGTGACTTCTCACCCGGCCGCCACCGGGTTCCCATCGGCGTCGAACCATCCGGCCACCGGCCACGAGATTCCGGCCGAGTCCGCCACGTTCACCACCACCCGCCAGCTCTCCCCGCTCGTCCCGACGGAAAGTGGCTCAGGGTCGGGCGACCCCCACAGACGGGCCGCGTCGAAGGCGGCGTCGATCACCGCCGCTGGAGCGTCTCCGGGTTCCAACTCGACGTGCAACGGTGCGGCCGCCGGCAGCGGCACCGGTCGGGGCAGGTCGAGCACGGTGAATCCGTCAGGCGAGACCATCACCATCACCTCGACCGCCCGGGCCGGTTGGCGCCGGTAGTCCTCACCGTCGGAAGCCGCCAGAGACCGCACCAGGGCAACCACCCGCACCCTGCCCTCATTCAGCTCCTCGACAGCCAGCGGAACCACCGACTCCACGAAGCTGCGGGCGGCGGGATCGGCCTCGGGCAGATCGACGTGATCGGCCAGCAGCTGCTCCAGGGAGTCACGCGTGAGACTGCTCCCATCGAGGGTGAAGTAGTCGGCCACGAACCAGGCGGCGATGGCGGCCGCCGAGTCGGTGACGGAGCGGTCGGTCACATCCGGGGTCAACGCCGCTTCGGTGAACAACGGCGCGATTCCGTCGGACACGACCGTGGCATCGGTCGGTTCCGTGGTGACAGTGGTGACAGTGGTGACGTCGGTCACCGCAGTCGGCGCCGCACCGGGGAGGTTGCGGGCGATGGCAGCGGTGAGGGAACCGATCACCAGCACCGCTGCCAGCAGGTAGAGGCCGCGGGTCCGCCGACGGGTGTCGTCGGTGACCAGGGCGTCCCAGGGGATCGATTCGTACTGCTCGTCGCGTACCTCGGTCATGGTCCCGAACGTACGAGAGCCAGCCCCTCGGAACAAGGGGGTTGTCGAGGACGCCAGGGAACCGGCGTACGTCCGACTAACGTTTCACATTCGATGAACGTCAACCCCGATCCCCGCCCCGGCCGCTGGCTGCTTCCTCTGGTCGTCCTCGGCATGGTGATGTTCACGTACGTGTTCGTGAACCAGCTCCCCGGCGATGGAGCCACCACTACCACCACGGTCGACGGCCTCGCCGGCCCCACCTCATCCACCTCGCTCCCGGACGGCAGTGAGCCGTCTGACGAGCCCGATACCACCGACGCCACCCCTGGCGACGGCACCACCCCGGTAGCGGCTCCTGAGGCGGCGGCCTACCTGGAGGCGATGGCGGCGTTCAACACCCAGCTCACCGGATTGCAGGCCGACCTCAGCGCCGCCAACGCCGCCTGGGAAGCCGGGGGGCCCGGCGCCCTCTCGACCGCTGAGGGCGCCTTCACCGAGATCAGCCAGCAGGTCACGGCCTGGCAGGAACAGGTCGGTGCAGTGTCGGTGCCCGAGAGCCTCGCCCCTACCCACGAAACCCTGGTGGCAGCGGCCGAACAGGCGGCCGCCCAGGCAGCCGCCGCCCTCGATGGGCTGGTGAACGCGCCCGGCCCCGAGCCCCGCGTGCAGGCGGTTGCCCTATTCGATGAAGCGGTGTCCGCCTTCGCTCAGGCTCTCGCCGCAGCCGGCGGATGATGCCGCTCACGGTCCGCGGTATCCACGCCGACGAGACCGAGATCTTTCTAGGGGCGATGAGCACCCCGTTCGCCTTCGACGTCGACGAAGACGCCGAACAACGTTCCCGGCAGCTCGAACGGTTCTCCCGGCTGTTCGAGCCGGAGCGCGCCAGATGCGCCTTCGACGGCGACACCATGGTTGGCACCCTCGGCGTCTTCAGTCTCGACATGACCGTCCCCGGTGGCGGGGTCGCCTGCGCCGGCACCACCATGGTCACGGTGCTGCCGACCCACCGCCGGCGGGGAGCCCTTCGAGCCATGCTCACGGCCCACTTCGAGGAGGCGAAGCTGCGGGGAGACCCCATCGCCGCCCTGTGGGCGTCGGACTCGGGTATCTACCACCGGTTCGGGTACGGGATGGCGAGCGTGTACACCGAGGCCACCATCCACCGCTCCCACGTCGACCTCCATCGATTGGCGCCGGCACCCCTCCCGGTACGCCTG
Organism: Acidimicrobiia bacterium; assembly: GCA_050329955.1. GTDB lineage: Bacteria > Actinomycetota > Acidimicrobiia > Spongiisociales > ZC4RG35 > JAOUGY01. Next base: position 30,816 of record JBHJOH010000172.1, read on the forward strand.
ATCGGTGCCGACGCCGCCCCCGAGGCGATCCGCCCCGTTTACGACCGGGTGGCGGCCCGGCGACCGGCCATGTACGCCCGCGACGACCGCTGGTGGGCACGGCGCCTGCGCGATCCGGCCGACGACCGGGACGGTGCCACCGCATTCCGCTACGCCGTAGTCGAAGGCCCCGACGGCGTGGAAGGTTATGTCCAGTACCGGCTCAAGGCGGGTGACTGGTCGCAACATCACGGCAACGGCCAGATCAAGGTTCGCGAGATCATCGCTGGGACCCCGCAGGCAGCCGTCTCGTTGTGGACGTTCATCCTGGGTCACGACCTGGTGTCCACCATCGACACCGGGTACCTCCCCGAGGACGACCCGCTGTATTCGATCCTGGACGGATGGCGACGGGCGATGCCCACCATCATCGACCAGCTGTGGGTGCGCATCCTCGACCTCCCCACCGCCCTCGAGGGGCGTCGCTACTCCGCCAACGGTCAACTGACCGCGGCCGTCACCGACCCCATGGATGGATACGAGACGAAGCTCCGCCTCACGGTCGAGGACGGAATCGGCACCGTCACCCACCACACAGGCGATGCCGAGCTGACCCTCGACCTCGAGGACCTGAGCGCCGCCTACCTCGGTCGCCCCCGCTTCCGCCAACTCGCCCGGGCCGGCCGCCTCACCGGCACCCCCGAAGCCCTCACCCTGGCCGACACCATGTTCGGATGGGACCCGGCGCCATGGTGCCAGGAAGTGTTCTAAGGCGCGAAACGCAGAACGCAGAACGCAGAACGCAGAACGCAGAACGCCAAAGACCTTTGTCCCCCAACAGAATGGAGGACCTGCGGGGCCCCGCGACGAACGAGCGGGACAGGGAGGTCGAGAACCCGCAAGATACCTCAGCGCCCGTTCCAGAACGCGTCATCATGCTCGCAGGGAGACAGGTCCCCTACCCCGCTGCTTCGCCGCCCTGGCGCTTCTGCCCGGAAGCATCGCCCCTCTGGCAGTCCCGATGGGGGACGGAAGGCGTTCCGGGCGTTCGGCGTTCGGCGTTCTGCGTTCTGCGTTCTGCTCCTTCCTTTCCGCGTTCTCCGTCCTGTTAACGCCGCGTTTCCGCTTGGTTCCGAATTCGATCGGGGGTGTAGCGTTTCATACGATCATGAGCAGACAGGCTGACTACGTCCTCAGAACCGTCCAGGAGCGGGGCATCCGGTTCATCCGGTTGTGGTTCACCGATGTCCAGGGATTCCTGAAGTCGGTGTCGATCAGCCCCCAGGAGCTGGAGACGGCCTTCGAGGAGGGTATGACCTTCGACGGGTCCGCCATCAACGGATACGCCCGGCTCCAGGAAGCCGACATGCTGGCCAAGCCCGATCCCTCCACGTTCCAGATCCTGCCGTGGCGGCGTGACGAGCAGGTCGCCCGCATGTTCTGCGACATCGTGACACCGGAAGGCGAGGCCTTCGCAGGCGACCCGCGCACCGTGCTCAAGCGCAACCTGCGGCGGGCCGCCGAGCTCGGGTTCACCTTCTATGTGGCGCCCGAGCTCGAGTACTTCTACTTCGCCGATTCCGGACCCGAGCCCAAGGTGCTCGACCGGGGCGGCTACTTCGACCTGACCCCGCTCGACGTGGCCCAGGAGTACCGGCGCAAGACCATCAACGCCCTCGAACAGCTCGGGATCCCGGTCGAGCACTCGCATCACGAGGTGGCTCCGTCCCAGCACGAGATCATCGTCCGCTACACCGACGCCCTCACGATGGCCGACAACATCATGAGCTTCCGGCTGGCGGTGAAGGAGGTGGCGCTGGAACACGACATCTACGCCACGTTCATGCCCAAGCCGCTCGAGAACCACGACGGCTCCGGCATGCATCTCCACCTCTCGCTGTTCAAGGACGACGTGAACATCTTCGCCGGCGACGAGCCCGGCGAGCTGTCCGCTACCGGCAAGGCGTTCGTGGCGGGATTGCTCCACCATTCCCGCGAGATCACCGCTGTCACCAACCAGTGGGTCAACTCCTACAAGCGGCTGGTGGCGGGCTTCGAGGCTCCCATCTACGTGACGTGGGGGCGGAACAACCAGTCGGCCCTGGTTCGGGTGCCGTCGGCCAAACGGGGCAAGCCCGAGAGCGTACGGGTGGAGTACCGCTCGCCCGACTCGGCCGCCAACCCGTATCTGGCACTGTCGGTGTTGCTGGCCGCCGGGTTGGACGGCGTGGCGAAGGGCTACGAACTCCCTCCGGAGGCTCCCGGCAACGTGTTCGAGCTGTCGAGCAGGGAGCGTCAGGCGCTGGGAATCGAGCGTCTGCCCGAGACCCTCGCCCAGGCATTGGACGTGATGGAGTCCTCCGAGCTGGTTCGCGACGCTCTCGGCGATCACGTGTTCAACTGGTTCCTCCGCAACAAGCGCAAGGAGTGGGAGCGCTATCAGCACCACGTGTCGCGCTTCGAGCTCGAGACCTACCTACCGGTGCTGTGATGAGACAAGGGCCGGGACGCTGACATGGAAGTCGCCCTCTTTCCCAAGGACTGCTCGGAGGCACTGGCGTCGGCACTGGCCATCGCCGGCATCTCGGTCACCCCGATCGACTCGATCGACTCTGTGGCGATGGAGACCTCGGGCGAATGGTCGGTGCTGGTGGTCGAGTTGGGCGATGAGCCGATGCGTCGGCTGCGACTGATGGACGGCCTGGCCGAGGCCACCGGTCTCCCGATCCTGGCGGTGGTCGAGGCGGCCCAGTTCCCGCTGGTCGAACAAGCCCGCGGAGTGGCGGATCTCATCTCGACCCCGCCCGACCCCGCCGAACTGGGTCTGAGGATCCGCCGGCTGCGCAAGATGTCGGGCAACGACGAACTCCTGAGCTACGACGACCTCGAGCTGAACCCGCTCACCTATCAGGCGTCACTGGGCGGCAGCGCCCTCGATCTCACCTACATGGAGTATGAGCTGCTCCGGTACTTCATCGAACACCAGGGCCGGGTCTGGACCCGCGAGCAGCTGCTGTCGAAGGTGTGGGGTTACGACTACTTCGGTGGCGCCAGAACCGTCGATGTCCACGTCCGTCGACTCCGCGCCAAGTTGGGCGAGGAGCGAGCGGCGTGGATCACGACGGTTCGCTCGGTCGGCTACCGGTTCGGCTGACCGCCAGTTGTGCACAGCCCCCGGGCTGGCTGGCCGGGGGGATGACGCGTTCGATGCGGTGAGCATCCCCCAGCAGGGGATGCTCACCGCTGATCGATTCAGGCGCCGAAGCTGGTGTCGTCGGCGTCGGGCTGCCCGAAACCACCGCGGCCATGGCGGCCGCCGCGTCCGATCAGGCCCTCGGACCGGGCCTCGTCGAGCTCGTCCTGGGTGAGCTGGCCGTCCTCCCAGTACTCGGCCAACGGGCCGTCGGGATCGGTCAGACGCGACCCGCCGTTGGGCAGAGCGCTCAGCTCGTCCTCGGTGATCACACCGTCGGACCAGGCTTCCTGCAGCGCTTCCCGCACTGCGTCACGGTTGGCCCGCATCGCGCCGCGATGCTCCTGGAAGGCGGCGACAACCGCATCGGCCTGCTCCTGGGTGAGCGTGCCGTCTGTCACCAAACCGTCGAGGACATCGGAGTATCCCCCGAAGAGCCGGCCGGTCGAGTTGTCCTGGGTCGTGGTGGTTGTCGTGGAGTCGTCGGTCTGGGCGAAAGCCACGGTGGCTCCGGCGAGAACCATCACGCCCACGAGAGCGGCAAGGATCGTCTTCCTCATGTCTGCACTCCTTCTGTCTTGATGTGCACCCTCACCATCGGGCACCCACCTGACGGGTTCCTGAGCGCTATCTGAGGATAGGATGAGAACCGCTCACCGCCGGCCGAGAAGGAGTGCGTCGATCGCCACCCCGCCGTCCACCGGTCGCTCGACCCGATCGGAGCGGACCACCTCGACCCCGGCGCACCACTCCACCAGTTGATCCTCGGTGTAGAGCACCTCCGGCATCGGGGGGCCTCCCACGCCCAACGCCAGATTGTCGAGGTGATGGCCGACGACGAACAACGTTCCGCCCGGCGCCACCGCTCGCGAGGCGTTGCCGACGGCCACCGCCATCTGCTCGGCGGGTACCTGGAGGTACACCATCGATACCAGATCGAAGGTCCCGGGCGAAGGCGCCCACGTGGTCAGATCATGACGTTCGAATCGGGCATCCAGCTTCTGTTCGGCGGCCCGCTGGTTGGCTCGACCCACTGCGATCTCCGAGAAGTCGACGCCGAGCACCGACCATCCCTCACCGGCGAGCCACAACGAATTCCGGCCCTCTCCACAGGCGAGATCGAGGGCTCGCCCTGGAACCAGTGCCTCCACAGCCTCCACCAGGAAGCGATTCGGCTCGTCGCTCCACGGCGACGGGTGGTCGGTGTAACGCTGATCCCAGAACGTCGAGTCCATGTCGGCAGCCTAGAACTGCCGAGTCATCACCGGCCGATGGTTCGAGCCAGGCCTTCCGCCAGGGCTGTGATCTCCTCGTCGCTCAGGACCGCCTCCGGGTGTGCCGGCAGGAAATACCGCGGCGGCATCTCGCCCTCGAGCACGGTCTCGGCCGCCTCATCGGCCTCCTCCTGCGGACGGTCCCACTCCGAAAAGTTGAGCGAGTCGCGGCCCTCGGTCACATCCCGGTACACCAGCCACGACACCGGTGCGACGCCGGCGTACCACGGCCACTCGGTCTCGTTCGAGTGACAGTCGAAACAAGCGCGCTCTGCCAACTCCCGGGTGACGGGCGAGTCCCAACGCGGCTCGGCCGTGACCACCGGGTTGGTGTGGTCACGGCCGAACGGCACCAATTGGATCAGGGCGAGCATCAACAGCCCGGCGGCGAACAGCCGCTTGATCCACACGGTCGGGTCAGCTTCTCGCCAGCGTGTCGCGGGCCATCTCGAGGCGGGTGCGAACTTCACCGGCGACCTTGGTGATCCCCGGCTTGTCGACCAGCTGCAGGACGGCTTCGGGATCCATGAAGTCCACCAGCACCCGTCCCTCACCGTGCTGGCGCACCACCACGTTGCACGGCAACAGCACTCCGATGGCGGGATCGGCCTCGATCGCCTGATGGGCCATCGGTGGGTTGCAGGCACCGAGGATCAGGTACGGGTCGCGATCGACGTCGAGCTTGGCCTTCATGGTGGCCGCCACATCGATCTCGGTCAGGATTCCGAAGCCCTCCTGGGCGAGGGCCGCCTTGGTGCGTTCCACAACGTCGCCGAACTCCCCCGAAACGGTCACGCTGAAGTGGTACGAAGTCATCGCTCTCCTTGATTCACCAGTGCACAGACCATACAAACCTCGCCGACGACCCGAGTGGGGCACTCGGTCACAATCTCCGGGCCCCCACTGCAGATCCGACCGTTCATCTGACTGCCGTCAGATGAACAGAATCTGGGCGCCCTCCGAGATCTCGATGAAGTCGGTGGCGCTGATGATGCCCTCGACGCCGTCGTAGAGGTCGTCCTCGGCGATGTGCATCATGTCGGCCGACATCCGGCACGCCCACATGTGGCCGCCGGCGTCGCGGATCATGTCCATGAACTCGGGCACCTCGGGGATGTCGATTCCCTCGATCTGCTTCTTCATCATGTGGGTGGCGAACGCCGTCATCCCGGGGAGGCCCATCAGGCTGGGTGGCATGTGGGTGGCAGGGTTGCCCACCGGAGTGAACTTCAGGTGCTCCATCGTCTTCTTGTTGATGATGTCGAAGCCCCAGAACGTGAAGAACATGTGGGTCTCGATACCCTCGCCCAGGGCGGCGTTGGCGAGTACCAGCCCCGGGTAGGCCATGTCGAGCGATCCCTTCGAGCAGATGATCGCCAACTTGCGACCGCCCGCATCCTCATCGCCGAAGGTGGGTACCGGCGCCGTCATCGTGGTTGTCATAACCGTGTTTCCTCTCGTTGACTCGTGGATTGTTCGACCGACCCGTCACTCAGACGCAGCCGACCGGCTTGGGCACACCTGCGATGTAGGCCATCTTCTTGGCGGGCTTCTTGGGGAACATGGTGAACAGTTCCTTGGTCGGGATACCGGCCACGTTGGTGACCCGTCTGAGGGTGGGGGTCTCGCCCTGGACCTGATAGTCCTCGCGCAGGAAGCGGATCGCCTTCCACGCTCCTTCGGTGAGCTCGACGCCGATGTTGGCCGCCAGCTGGGCCGCCACCTCTTCGTTCCACTCGCCGTACTCGGTCATGAATCCTTCGTCGTCGACGTGCACTTCACGTCCTGCGATCGTTGCAACAGCCATCTCTGGCTCCTTTCTCGTTCAGGTGTCCCGGTCAGGTGTCCCGGTCAGCGTTCCTCGCCCATCGACCGGAGGGCGGCCAGCATCCTGGCGAGCCCCCGGCGGACCTGGGGATCTCTCATCTCTTTGACCAGGGCGAACACCGACGGTGGTTCGCCGGTGTCGTCCTGGTCCTGGACGGTGTGGATGGTGCGGCGCAACATGCCCATCACCTCGGGCTGGGTCATCTCCTTGACCGTGTTGAGGATCAGGACGATGTTGTCGCCCAGCGCCTCGACGTCTTCCTCGGTGAACGAGGTGACCACCCGGTCGGCGAT
>JBHJOH010000173.1:0-11761 GCA_050329955.1 Acidimicrobiia bacterium
GGCCCAGCGGCTGGCGTTGACGCTTCACCGGGCGACGTCGCTCGTCGACCGTGTCGCCGACGCGTACCTTCGGCCTGCCCACGGGATCGGGATATCGGCCTTCGCCGCGCTGGTCACCATCGACGCTCTCGGGCCCGCTCGTCAGCGTGCAATCGCCGCCGGGCTCGGGGTCTCGCGGCCGGCGGTTACCCAACGGCTGGCCGACCTGACCGCCCGGGGCCTCGTCGAGGTCGTCGATGACCCGACGAACCGGCGGGCCAGGCTGGTGTCGCTCAGTAGTTCGGGCCGGACGCTGCTGTCGCGGGCATGGGATGGGCTTGCCCGCTCCCAGGACGGGATCGAGCGGGGTGTGGATCTGGTCGCACTGGAGGCCGCCCTCGACAGGCTCATCTCCAACGCCGAAGCTCACCTCGAGTCGCTGGGGACAGCGTGATCTCCACCGTCGCCGCCGCCGTTGCAGTGATGATCCTGGCTGCGCTCGGGGTGCTCCAGACTCTCGTTGCCGCCGGCCGACCATATGGGCGGCTGGTCTGGGGCGGGCAGCACGCCACCCTCCCCCGGAAGCTGCGGATCTGGAGTGCCGTTTCCCTCGTCTTGTACCTTGCGATCGCCCTGGTGCTCATCGCCCGCACCTCCAATCCGAGTTCGTCGTTCGTACGGACCACCACGTGGGCCATCTTCGGCTACTTCGTGGTGGGTATCGCCATGAATGCGATCTCCCGCAGTCGCTCGGAGCGGCTGGTGATGACGCCGACGTGCGTTGTGCTGGCGGCCTGCTCTCTGGCGCTGGCGACCAGCTGACGGGCAGCTGCACGCCCCGCCCTCTGAGGCGTGCCAAATCGTGGGTCGCTTCCCACCGCCAGGGCAGTGCTGTTCGGGTCGCAGGTCGGGCGTTGTTGTTGACGAGGGGGTCGCCGGGCCGCCTGATCAGGCGACGATGGATCCGTCCCGCGACTCGATCACGATCGTCACCGGACCCCGATTGACCAGGTCGACCTCCATGGACGCCCCGAACCGGCCGGTCGCAACCGCAACGCCCTCCCCGGCGATGGTGGACGCAACCAGACGCACCAAGGGCTCTGCATGTTCGGGACGGGCGGCGTCCACGAACGACGGTCGGCGACCCTTGCGGACGTCTCCGTACAGGGTGAACTGGCTGATGACGAGGACGGATCCGCCGATGTCGAGTACCGACCGGTTCATGAGATCGTCGTCGTCGGGGAAGATCCGCAATCCGACCAGCTTGCGGGCCATGGCGAGCGCATCGACTTCCGTGTCGTCGTGGGTGACCCCCACCAGCACGGCGAGGCCCTCCCCGATCTCGCCGACGATCTCATCCGCCACCGTCACACTCGCTCGGGAAACCCGCTGAACCACCGTCCGCATACCGGGATTGTGCCACTCCCCCGGCGGGACCGATCACGGGGGCATACAATCACACATCCATGGCCGGCCGACCCTTCCCACCAGATCCGACGCTTCCGCTGGCGGAGGAGCCGAGCTGGCCGGACATCGCCGCCGGTCGCCCGGTGCTGGTGCTGGCCGATACACCCAGCAAACTGGAGCGTCGTCTGGTGCGGGCCTGGATCGCCCGCCACCGGCCGGAGGGCGTTCACTGCGACCTTTTGTTCCTGCTTCCTTCGCGCCGTCGGAGACCGGGGCACAGGACCGACCCCGCCGTTTCGGCCCGCCTGCAACGCGGAGACGACCCGTGGGTGCTGCCGGTCCGGGTGGTGTGGCGGGCCACGGAGCGGAACGGTCGCCGCTCGGCCAGCTGGATCGACATCCTCAAGCTCGGGGACCCCCGCGATCCGGATCCGATCCGAGGCAACGTGATCCTGTGGAAGGACCCCGACCGCGTCAGCCTGGTGGCAGGGGCGGGGGCCGGGGCCGGAGAACTGATCGCCGCCCACCAGTCATCGGTCGAGGCGGCAGCACTCATCGACTTCGTGACGCGTCGCGCCCATCTGTCGCTGGAGCGGGCCGAACGTGGTCTGCGGGGAAACCGCTACAAGGTGCCCCGGTTCGTCAACGAGGAGATCCTGTCCCGCTCGGAGTTCCGGGATGGCGTCCTGCGAGTGGCGTCCGCCAACGGAATGCCACCTGAGATCGCCTTCGCCCGGGCCGGCTACTACCTGCGGGAGATGGCGGCATCACACAGCCCCTTCCTCATAGACCTCATCGCCAACACCATCCACTGGGTGTACCGCCAGGGCTACGGGGCGATCGTGTACGACGCCGAAGCGGTGAAGGACATCGCCGCACTGGGCCAGGAGCACCCCATCGTGTTCCTTCCCTCGCACCGGTCGAACCTCGACAAGCTGTCGCTGCAGTATCTGCTGTGGGAGAACGACCTTCCCCCGAATCACACCGCCGCCGGTATCAACATGAACTTCTTCCCGGTCGGCCCGCTCATTCGCCGTACCGGATCCTTCTTCATCCGCCGCAGCTTCAAGGACAACGAGCTGTACAAGTACGTGGTCCGCTCCTACCTGGACTACCTGGTGGAGCGCCGGTTCCCGCTCGAGTGGTACATGGAGGGCGGGCGCTCACGTTCGGGCAAGCTGCTGCCCCCCAAGTACGGGATGCTGGGGTGGGTGGTGGAATCCGTGCAACGCGGCAAGGCTGACGACCTGTATGTGATCCCAACCTCGATCGCCTACGACCAGATCCAGGACGTGGCCGACTACGCCTCCGAGGCCCAGGGCGGCCAGAAGAAGAAGGAGTCGTTCGGGTGGGCGTTCTCGGCGGTTCGTTCGCTGCGCCGACGCTACGGCAACATCCACGTACGCTTCGCCGAGCCGCTTTCGGTGCGCAAGGAGATCCCCACCGGCACCGACGACGAGATCTCGATCGAGTTGCAGAAACTGGCGTTCGAGGTCATGTACCGCATCAGCCGGGTGACCCCGATCACCCCGACCTCGGTGGTCGCCATCACCCTGCTCTCGACGCGTGGCCGCTCCCTCGACACCGCCGGGGTGGCGACCAGGGCGGCGGAGATCGACGCCTACATCGATGCGATGGGGTTTCCCGTCACCGAACCGCTTCGTCTGGAGCAGTCCGACGAGGTGGAACGGGTCATCGCTCAGCTGGCCGATCACGGCTCGGTGACGGCCGACCATGCCGATGGCGCGACGCTGTACCGCCTCGACCCGTCTCAGGCCCTCCAGGCCGCCTACTACCGCAACACCATCGTCCACTTCTTCGTCCCCGGGGCAATCGCCGAGCTGGCCGTCCTGGGAGCCGAAGGCCCTGAAACGGCCGAAGCGTTGTGGGATCAGGTGTCCGCGATCCGGGATCTGCTGAAGTTCGAGTTCTTCTTCCCCGAGCGGGAGGAGTTCCGACGCCAGGTGGGAGACGAACTGGCCGCCATGGATACCAACTGGGAGCGGATGCTCGCCGGAGACCGGGCCCGGCTGATCGCCGGGGCGCCCGTCCTTCGGGCCCACTGGGCCCTGCTGCCGTTCCTCGAGTCGTATCAGATCGTCGCCGACCGGCTGGTGGCCACCGGAGATGACGACCTCGACGAGAAGCCGTTCCTCACATCGTGTCTGGAGCTCGGGCGCCGCTACCGGCTCGAGGGCCGGGTGGGAGCGGACGAAAGCGTGACACAGGTCCTGTTCAAGTCGGCCCTCGAGCTGGCACGAAACCGCGGCCTGACAGTTCCGGGTCCCGGTGTCGACAGCCTCCGCAGGGGATGGTCCGAGGAGATAGCCCGGCTGCGTGCCCTGGCCGAACGGGTGGCCGACGCCGCGGACCGGCGGCTGGGATGACATCAGCCGAGATCCTGCTGACGGCGCTGGCGGCCGCCATCATCATGGTGGGCGTGATCGGCACCATCCTGCCCATCCTTCCTGGTCTACCACTCATCTGGGCCACCATGATCGGGTACGGCCTCATGACCGAGTTCGGCGTAGCGGGATGGCTGGCGATGGCAGTGGCGACGTTTCTCGTTGTATACGGTATGTACCTCAACGTTCGGATCCCGCAACGGTCCGCATCCGGGAGCGGTCTCTCCATCAAAGCCCAGATCCTGGCGGCGGTCGTGGCCGTGATCGGGTTCTTCGCCTTCCCACCGTTCGGGGCCGCCATCGGTTTCGTAGGGGCGGTCTACGCCATGCGCTGGCGCGACACCAGGGACACGAGCGTTGCCTGGCACTCGACCAAGGCGACTTCGATTGCCCTGCTGAAAGCATCGGCCGCTCAGGTGGCCATCGCCATCGTCATGTTCGTGGCCTGGTTGGGATGGGTCGGCACCATCGCCCTCACCTGAACCAGGCGCGAACCAGGCCTGAACCGATGAGGGCGCCGGGCATTCGTACGACTCACTAGCGGGTGATCACCGACTGCATCCGCCAGGCCGCCAACAGAAGCAGCACCACCGCGAAGGCGGCCAAGGCTCCCAACTGCGGAAGGACGTCGACGACGGTGCCCTGACGCCGGAGGATCTCGGCGAAGGCCTCGTTGGCCCAGGCGTGCGGGGTGAAACGCGAGATCGTCTCCATGGTGGGAGAGAACAGCTCCATCGGGAGCATCGATCCTCCCAGAGCCGCCAGTCCGATGCCCGCCACCACCGCCACGCCGCCGGCCTGCTGATCGTTGCGGAACACGGTGCCGAACAGCATGGCGGCTCCTGCTCCCACCGCCGAGAAGAGGAGCAGCACCGCGGTGGCGGCAAGCGGATCACCCCAGGTGACCCGGAAGAGCAGGAAGGTCGCAGCCATGATGTACACGCCTTGGATGAGCACGATCACGAATCGCCCGAGCGCCTCGCCTGCCACGATGGTTCCCACCGAGGTGGGCGAACCCACCATTCGGGTGGTCACACCCAACTGTCGACTCTGGATGAGCGCAGCCGAGCCGGTCAGCCCGGTGAGGAACATGAACAGCACCAGCTGACTGGAGGCGCCGATGTCGAACTGACCGCCCACTCCTTCGAACAGCGACTCGCCGGCGGTTACGGAAGTGACCTCCAGCGCCGGCACCTCGGCCACCGCTGCCACCTGGGCAGCCACACCTGGGTCGGCCCCCCGGGCCACTGCGAATGCAATCGCCGAGCGCTCCAAGGTGGCCGCCGACACCGCATCGGCCACGATCGTCTGCAGTTGCGGCCCGAACCCGTCGGCTCTGCTGACGAAGCCGACCTCGATGGGCTCACCGGCCGCCAAGGCGTCGTCAGCGCCGGTCGGAACCGTGACGGCGGCGGCGATGTCGCCCCGCTCGACATCGCCGATCATCTCGTCGACGTTCTCGTAGACCGCCACATTGACACCTTCCCCGGCTTCCACCGCGTCGACCAGGGCGGTGCCGAACTCAGATCCCCGGCCGGCGACCCCGAGCACCGGTGAGAAGTCCCCTGAGAACTGGGCGCCGATGAGCAGGACGATGCCGATCGGGAGAACGAACACGAAGAACAGATTGGACCGGTCACGCACGAACCGTCGGAGGTTCGCACCGGCGATGGCAAAGATCTTCACAGGTGCACCAACTTCTTGACGAGGGGGACGCTCGCCAGCCCGGCGAGCAGCGCCATACCGAGCAGGACTCCGGCGGCAGGCAGCCCGGCGGCTACGTCGCCGGTGGCCATCTCGGCCAGGCCGCGCAGGAACCATGCGTTGGGCGTCACGTACTGGAGTGTCGACAGCAGCCCGTCGCCTTCGGCGATCGGCACGAAGGTGCCGCCCAGCATGGCGAAGGTCACCGCCACGATCGACTGGAGGTTGCCGGCCTGCTCTGGCGTGCGGGCCAGGCCACCGACCAGCGACATGACGGCAACGATGGCGAGGGTGGCCGTCGCCACCATCAGCGCCACCCCCAGAACCGGCCCCCAGGAGGCCCCCATCAGGAAGGTCGACGCCACCACGAGCACCGTCATGGAGACGGACCCGATGATGACACTGGTGAGCGACTTCCCGAACAGGATGGAGGCACGCGAGATGGGCGCCACCAGCAGTCTCGCCAGGGTCCCTTCGCGGCGTTCCTCCAGCATGTCGGTGACGCTCAGGCCGGCGATGAAGAACATGAAGAACACCGACAGCGCCGCCACGAAATAGGTGGCGGAGTCGAGCTGACGGATGTCGCTCTCGATGGGCCCGATCTCGACCAGGGGCGCCATCATCCCGGCGTCGGTGGCCGCCTGCTGGATCTGTTCGATCCCGATGACTCCGGTCCCGAGGGCGGTCGCCGCCGACAGGTTGGCCCGGGTCACTCCAGCCGAGAACTGGCGGGCGATCGCTTCGGCGATGTCGGTGGTGGTGGGAGCGTCGACGTTGCCGACCACCTCCATGGTGCCCGAGGTACCGGAGATCATCGACTCGGACATCCCCGCCGGGACGATGAACACGGCTCCGACGTCGCCTCGGTCGGCGGCCTGGCGGGCGGCGGTCTCGTCGGCGAACTCCTCCAACTCGATGAACCCGTCGTCGACCAGCGACGCCAACACGTCGTCGAAGGTCGTCCCGATCGGCCCGACATCGGCATTGGCCACACCCAGGCTCAGAGTGATCTCCTCGCCCACGTCGTTGAGGACCCCGCCGAACACCAGGTTGAAGATGAAGGCCAATGCCAACGGCGCCACCAGGCCGATGATGAACACGGAACGGTCCCGCATCCGCAACGCCAGGTCCTTCTTGGCGATGTTCCATGCGTTGCGCATGTCAGTCCCTCAGCGCTTTCCCTGTGAGGTGGAGGAAGACCGCTTCGAGATCGGGCTCCTCGACCGCCACCGACGAAACCCCGACACCGTTCGAGGTGAGAAGCCCCAGCGCCGGAGCCAGTACCTGACCGGCGTCGGCCGCCAGGATCTCGACCACGCCGTCGGCCTGGGTGACCTCGGACACGCCTGGCAGGTGGCGGATCCCGGCCACCGCCCCGTCGTTTCCTCCTGAGGCCGTGACCCTGATCCGGTCCATCTGGCCCACCAGCTGCACCAGCTCCCTGCGGGTGCCCTCGGCCTTGATCTCGCCCTGATCGATGATCCCCACCCGATCGCACAGCCGCTCTGCCTCCTCCATGTAGTGGGTGGTGTAGAGGACCGCCATGCCTTCGGCCGAGAGGTGTTCGACCGACTCGAGGATGGCGTTGCGTGACTGGGGATCCACGCCCACGGTCGGCTCGTCGAGGATCAGGAGTTTTGGCTGGTGGAACAGTCCGATGCCGATGTTGAGTCGTCGCTTCATGCCACCCGAGAACTCGTCGGCACGATCGTTGCCGCGATCGGTGAGACCGATCACCTCGAGCACTTCGTCGGCTCGCCGAGCGAGCTCCGGGCTTCGCATCCCGTAGAGGCGACCAAAGAACCGCAGATTCTCACGAGCCGTCAGATCCGGGTAGATCGCCAGGTCCTGTGGGACCAGCCCGACATCGGCCTTCGGGCCGAGGGTCGAGGTCGTCATCGGTGCCCCGTTGATCAGCACTTCGCCGGCGTCACGCCGCAACAGGCCACTCACCATCGAGATCGACGTCGTCTTCCCGGCACCGTTGGGACCGAGGAGACCGTAGGTCTCCCCGGGTTCGATCCGGAACGTCACTCCTCGAACCGCCTCGATGTCGCCGAACCGTTTCTGGAGGCCACTGGCCTCGAGCACACTCGTCATTTTCGTCACCTCTCTCCGAACAATGATGCCTACCCGCCGTGGCGTCGGCCACGACACGAAGTCAGTTCCTGTCAGTGCGGGCCATGTCGATCAGCCGCTGGAGCGCCGTCAGATGGTCACCGAACGCCCGTCTCCCATCCTTGGTTGCGTTGATCCAGGTGCGTGGTCGCTTCCCCTCGAATCCCTTCTCTATCCGGACGTACCCGGCCTCCTCCAACACCTGGAGATGACGGCTCAGGTTGCCGTCAGTGAGGTCGAGCCTCTCCTTCAGATAGGCGAAATCGGCGGCGTCCGCCTCGGCGAGCACCGCCAGGATCCCCAACCGTACGCGTTGATGAATGGTGTCATCGAGAAGTTGGGACGGGTGGGTCTCCTCGCTCACCGACGGGCCGCCTGCCGAATCCCCGCCGATACTCCCGCCATCGTGATGGCGAACATGAAGCCGAGCACGGGGTAGAGACCGAGCCGGTCCTCGGTCACGATCCCCAGGAAGGTCGCGATCGCTGCCAGCCCCAGGAAGACACCTGCGGCCGTGCGCTGTCGTTCGAGCAGCGAGAACCCCATGAACCCCAGTCCGAACACCACCCACACCACCACCGCCGTGACCTCGGTCGCGAAAGCGAAGCTGGCGCCGAAGGCCACCACCGTTATCGCTCCGCCGATCGTCCAGTACGGCCACGCCTTGACCCTGACAGGAGCTCGACCCTCGGTCCGTTCCTGTACGATCCAGGTGGCGACCAGAGCAACCGGGACAACCACCATCCAGTACCACCGAGCGAGCGGGGTATAGGAACTGAGTGCCGCCCCAAGACACACCGCACCCCACACCAGCAGCCATTGCCAGCCGTCGCTTTGCAGAACGGCCCTGGTTCCCTTCTGGAGGTCACCCACCTCGGCCAGCAGCGACCTGACCTCATCGATGTCAGCGGAGCCCATCTCGTTGTTCATAAGACACTTTGTAGCACAAAGTAATAGCAGCCGCAAAGCGAAGCGAGAAGCGAGAAGCGAGAAGCGAGAAGCCAGCAGCCAGGATCAGAGTCGCCTCACCGGCCCAGATGGCTGGGTGCTCTTCTAGAGACCGCCCAACTGGCGGTCGGTTGGCTCCGCTCAGCAGAACCAGGGTTCGGTCATGCGTGGTCGACCGGCGGTGGCACCGGCCGGGATCTGGGCCTCGGCGGGGTCGTCTCCGGCGACGTCGAGGGCGACGGCCCACATGTCGATCAGCGTCTCGAGGGGATCCCGAGCCGAATCGGCGTGAGCGGCGGCGATAGCGGCCAGCTCGGTCTGGAGCCGGTCGGAACGGGGATCCTCCGAACGCCAGGGGTACGAGAGCGCCGCCGGGTCGTAGGCGCCCATTTGATCGGCGGCGACGTCGAGGATCAGCGAGCCTTCGGGCACCAGCAGCCGGATCGACATCTGGACCGGATCGGTGATGCCGAGCAGGTCGTGACGGTCGAGAAACCGGAAGATCTCCACCACATGCGTCGGCTCCGTCCACGGCATGAACGGCATCCACGAGGGGTGGATGTCGATGCCGGCGGCGCGGGCGATCACCACCGCCTGTTCCATGTCTGCGACGGTGTGGCCCTTGTCGAGCAGGGTGAGCGACCGATCGTCGGTGCTCTCGAACGCCGAGACCACGAACAGGGTCCCGACAGCTACCAGGCGGGGCAACACATCGGCGTGGGCGAGGAGATGCTCCACCTTGATCGTCACGTCGAAGGTGACCTGCGGGAATGCCTGGTGGGCACGTTCGATGGCCCGCATCGAATGGACCGGTCCGTTCAGGAAGTCCGGGTCCCCGAAGGTTATGTGCTCGGCGCCCATGTCCACCAGTGCCCCGATGTCGGCCAGCAGCGGGTCGATACCGACCACCCGGTACAAGCCGTCGTACACGGCGGGGATCGGACAGTGCCGGCATTTGTGCCGGCAACCGTGGCTCGCCTCCACGTACCCGACCTTGCGGTGCTCCTCGCCGTGCTGCAGGTGTGCGTACCGCTCGAGGCCGGGCAGGAGGTGGCGGGCGGGCGCTGGGAACGACCCGATCGAAAGGTCGGTGACAACTGACCCGACATCCTCGCCGGCAGCCCAGCGCAGCAGCTGCGGTTGGTACTCGCCCACGATGGCGACGTCGACCACCTGGCCAACCGTGCGATCGGCACCCATGGCGGCGTACAACCCGTACATGGCGATCGGTTTTCCGGAGTCGTGGCTGCGGATACGTCCTGCGACCTCGACGCCGATGCGCATCGCCGTGTGCATCGGCACCGAGATGGCAATCCTCTCCGCCCAGTCCACCAGCTCGATGTCGAGCGGATCGACCGCCAAATCGATGGCGGCCACCTGGTGGCCCGCTTCGATCAGCGCAGCCGCCGGAGCAGCCACGCCGAGCGGCTGGTGGCCGAGCTCATAGGTCGAGACGAGGAGGATGCGCACGATCGCAGGATACGTCGGGGCACGCCGCGTGCGCAGTCGGCTTGGAATCGGGTGGTCGCTACCCTCGGTTCATGCCCGACTCGAGGTACATCGACACCCCTCACGGACCCATTCACGTTCGGACCACAGAGGGCGGTGGCGGCGAGGTGGCCGTTGCCGTCCACGGGCTCGGTGGGTCGGCCCGCAACTGGGATCCGATCGCAGCTCGGCTGGATCGGACGGTGGTGGCCGTCGACCTCCCCGGCTTCGGTCGCAGCACTCCGCGCCCCGGCGATCAGATCGACGCCCAGGTGGGGGCGGTGGTCGAGGTCATCGAAACTCTCGGGATCGACTCGGTGACACTCGTCGGCAATTCGATGGGTGGCCTGGTCTGCCAACTCGTGGCGGCGGCCCGACCCGAAACCGTGGCAACGATGGTCCTCATCGCTCCCGCCACTCCGCTCCCACCCCGGACCCCACCCTCCGACCCAGCCGTCGCCGCCCGCCTGGTCACCCAGTCCCTCCCCGGGGTCGGCAGCTTCATCAGCCGCCGCCTCCAGGAGAGATCGACCCCGGTCCAGATCGTCGATGCCACCTTCGCCCTGCTCACAGCCAACAGGGGTTCGATCAGTCCGGCCGCGATCGAGGCGGCGATCGAAAACGCCGAACTTCGACGATCGATGCCGTGGGCGCCCGACACCTTCGCCGCGTCCGCCGCCGCCGTGCGGAGACGGCTGGTGCGACGAAGCGCCTTCGTGGCGCTGGTCCGGAAGATGCCCGCCCGCACCCTGCTCATCTGGGGGGACCAGGATCGCCTGGTGAGCCCCTCTTCGATGCGGTGGCTGGCGTCACTGCGACCCGACTGGACGGCCGTCGAGATGGAGGGCATCGGCCATGTGCCGATGTTGGAGTCCCCGGCGACCGTGATCGAGATGATCACCCGCTGGACGACCGGTCAGGAGACCGCCCGGACAGCCGGAGGGTGATGGAAACCCACGCCCGGGACCTCGGAGGAAGGGGGTTCTCCGAGGACCCCGGGCTGAGGTTCCGGTCGGCCAGCCGCTGCCCGGTTTAAGCGGGAGCCTCCGCGGACCGGTGCCGGCGCACCCAACTGCACCGCTTCGACGGGCCTGCGCAGGTCGAACGCGAGGACAGTGCCCATCGGAACCGCCTCTGGGTAGGCTGATCACATGCAGAGCGACCGCACATTCATCGACGGCTTCGTCCACCAGCTCCATGACGTCGATCCGGTCGAGACCCAGGAATGGATGGACTCCCTCGACGGCGTCGTCGCCGAACGCGGCACGGTCCGTGGGCGGTACCTCCTCTCGAAACTGCTGGAGCGCTCCCAACGGATGGCGGTCGGAGCGCCGTTCTCGGTCACCACTCCCTACATCAACACCATCCCGCCGGAGGAGGAGCCTCCCTACCCCGGTGACGAATGGCTGGAGAAGCGGATTCGCCGCTTCATCCGGTGGAATGCCGCCGTCATGGTCATCAAGGCCAACCACTCCGAGAAGGGCATCGGCGGACACCTGTCGTCGTTCGCATCCTCGGCTCTCATGTACGAGGTCGGCTTCAACCACTTCTTCCGGGGCCGCGACAATGGCGGCGCCGGCGACGCCGTCTACATCCAGGGCCACGCCGCCCCCGGCATCTACGCCCGGGCGTACCTCGAGGGTCGCCTCGAGGAGAGCCAGCTCGACAACTTCCGCCAGGAGATCGGCGGCAACGGCCTCAGCTCGTATCCC
>JBHJOH010000174.1:0-5769 GCA_050329955.1 Acidimicrobiia bacterium
GTAGGCGGCCACCTGGCCTCCGACCCGCCCCATCCCCACCACTCCCAACACGGAGGCCTTGAGGTCACGGCCCAGACCCAGCTGCCACTCGCCGTTGCGGACACCGGAGATCTCGCCCATCAGGTTGCGGGCCAGCATCTGGATGAGAGAGAACGACAACTCCGCCGTGGCGTGACCCGACGAGGCGGTCCCACACACCAGCACACCCAACTCCTTGGCGGCGTCCATGTCGATGGAGGAGTTGCGCGACCCGGTGGTGACCAGCAGTCGCAGATTCGGGAGCGCCGAGAGCAGCGGTCGGTCGAACGGCGTCCGCTCTCGCATGGCAACGATCACGTCGAAACCGGCGAGGCGTTCGACCAGCGACGCCTGCTCGTCGAGATGATCGGAGAAGAACACCACCTCGCCGCCGAGCCGTCCCCAGTCGGCCAACCCGGCCGCCACCTGCTGATAGTCATCGAGGACTGCAACGCGCATGGCGCCATTCATGCAGGTATTTCCGCCGAGGGCAAGAAGCGTCGTTCCCTGGGCAGGCGACCGGGGCGGCCGGTAGGATTGCAATCGATTGCCGGTTCCCCCAGGAGATGAGAACGACCTCGTGACGATCGGCCCCGATCATGGTGGAAGTGCGCTGGTGGCGCTGCTGGTGGCGCACGGCGTGAAGGTGGTGTTCGGGCTCCCCGGAGGCCAGACCGCCGCCCTCTACGACGCCATCGAACGCGACGATCGCATCAGTCACGTCGTGGTCCACGACGAACGATCAGCCGCCTACGCAGCCGACGCCTACGCCCGCCTCACCCGCACGGTCGGTGTGTGTGACGCCACCGTTGGCCCGGGCACCGCCAAGCTGCCATCGGGGTTGGGAGAGGCGTTCAACTCGTCGATCCCGGTGCTCGCCCTGGTGAGCGAGCTCCCCACCTCCACCGAGGCTCGCTGGCATCGGGGCGCCACCTCGCAGGCGCTCGACCAGGAGGCGCTGCTCCGCCCGGTGACGAAGTGGGTGGGCACCATCCGCAGGATCGAGGACCTCGGCCCGATGGTTCGACGGGCGTTCCGTGAGGCCGCCACCGGACGCCCGGGACCGGTGGCGGTCATCATCCACCAGGACATCCTCGACGGCCCCGTGCCGAGCGACTCCCAGGCAACCGACCCACAGGCGGCCCGGTTCGGAACCTTTCCTGCGACGTCACCGGTGCCGGCCGCCGAAGACCTGGCGGCGCTCCACCAACTCCTCGACCATGCCGAGCGTCCGTTGCTCATCGTCGGGGGCGGGGCGGTGGGGCCGGGCTCGAACGCGATGCTGAAGCGTCTGGCCGACGGCGGCATCGCAGTCGCCACCACGCTGTCGGGCAAAGGCGCCATCGACGAACACCATCCGATGGCGGTGGGGGTGCTCGGGTCGCTCGGCACCCCGGCCGCCCGGGCGGCGGCGTCCGCCGCCGACCTGCTGGTGGTGGCCGGCTCCAAGCTGGGAAGCGGCACCACCCTCGGCTGGTCGCTTCCGAAGCCGGGTCAACAGGTCGCACAGATCGACATCGATCCGGTGGAGTTGGGCCGTGACCGCCCGGTTGAGGTGATCGTCCATGCCGACGCCCTCGCCACCCTCGCCGCCCTGCACCCGTCCGAACGCGAGCGAGGTTCCTGGCGAGCAGCAGTCGCCGAGGCGCGTGCCGAGTGGTTCGAGCAGCGATCGGTCATGTGGTCGTCGTCCGAGACTCCCATCGACCCGCAGCGGGTGATGGGCGAGCTGCAACGACTGCTGGGCGACGGTCACGTGGTGATCGCCGACGCCAGCCTGTCGAGCGGCTGGGTGGGGGCATTCCTCGAATCAGACGGCGGTCTCCGAACCCTCTTCCCCCGCGGTCTGGCTGGCCTGGGGTGGGCGATCCCGGCGGCGGTGGGAGCCGTCGAGGCGGGCGCCCCCCGGGTGGTGGCGGTTATGGGCGACGGCGCCGCCCCCTACGCCATTGGCGAACTCGCCACCCTCGCCCGACAGGGTGCCCCGGTGGTGATGGTGGTGCTGAACAACAGTTCGTTCGGTTGGATCCGCTGGTACCGACGCCTCACCTTCGGGCGTGGGTGGGAGGAACCCGACCTTCCGCCCACCCGCTTCTCCGACGTCGCCGCCGCCTACGGCCTGCATGCCGAACGCGTCGAGGATCCCGAGCGACTGGCGGGCGCCCTCGCCGAAGCCCTCGCCATCGACGGCCCCTCGTTGATCGAAGTGGTGACTGCGATGTGGGAGACCCCCATCGCCGCACACCGGGAAGCCCTCGCGAAGCAGGAGGTTGCCGACTACTGAGGCTCGTCGCTCGTCGCTTCTCGTTCGCCACGACTCACCGATACATCCAGGAGGACCCCTGTGGACCACGCGCTCCTACTCCCCAACATGACCCAGCCGGATGCGGCGGCGGCGCTCGCCAAAGGCACCGCCATCGTGGTGACCGGCAGCGTCGAACAGCACGGCGGACACCTGCCGTTGGGGACCGACGCCTTCGCTGCCCTGACCGTGGCCCTGCGGGTCGCCGACCGCACCGGCGCCCCGGTGCTGCCGGTTTCGCCGGTGGGGGTAGCCCCCTATCACCTGCCTTGGCATGGATCGCTCACTCTCCGCCCCCGCACCCTCATCGACCTGATGCTCGACTGTGTCGGCGGGCTGGCGGCGGCTGGAGCGCGCCGGATCCTGGTGGTGAACTGGCACGAGGGAAACACCCCCACCATCCGCCTCGCCGCCGACGAGATCCAGCGGGCGTTCCCGGTGCGGGTGGTGGTGGCCGAAACCCACATCATCACCAACTCGCTGTTCCCGGCCGAGATGGAGTTCACCCACGCCGGGTCGATGGAGACCGCGGCGGTGCTCGCCCACGACGAGAACCTGGTGCATCTCGACCGGATGCTCGACGGCGACCCGGTGGAGTTGGGCAACGACGGCCACGCCCTGTTCCGCCGCCGCGACGTGTTCCCGGTGATGAACGACTTCCGGGAGGTGGCGGCAACCGGTTGGTACGGGTCGCCGGGTGCAGTGAGCGCCGATCGTGCCAAGGAGATCATGGAGGCGGTGGCCGACCACGTCGTCGCCTCGTTCGAAGAGATCATCGAAGCCATCGACGCCAGAGTGGCGATCATCGGGGAGGTACAGCGATGAAGGCAGGCGTGCTGGTCGGATACAACGACCTCCGGGTCCAGGAGGTCGAAGACCCGGTACCCGGACCGGGGGAAATCCTGGTGAAGGTGTCGGCATGCGGGTTGTGCGGCACCGACCTCAAGATGGTCCACGGCCACTTCCAGGAGCGGGGTTGGCCCCCGTCGCTGCCGTTCATCATGGGCCACGAATGGTCGGGCACCGTCGCCGGGTTCGGCCCGGGCGTCACCCGCACCGACCTGCAGATCGGCGACTGGGTGGTGGCCGAGAACCACGTCGGATGCGGAGCGTGCTCCAACTGCCGGACCGGACGGTACAACCTGTGCATCAACGCCGGAGCCACCGAGTTCAAGCTGTACGGCCACACCGCCCCCGGCGCCCTCGCCGAGTACGCCGT
This sequence comes from Acidimicrobiia bacterium, assembly GCA_050329955.1. GTDB lineage: Bacteria > Actinomycetota > Acidimicrobiia > Spongiisociales > ZC4RG35 > JAOUGY01. The sequence continues at coordinate 3,540 of JBHJOH010000174.1, forward strand.
GCGGCCGGCGGTGATGCTGCACAAGATCTCCGAGTCGATCGGGCCCATCGCCGGAGCACTGGTCAACCAGGGTGCGCTCACCGTGCACGCCATGCGCCGGGTCGCCTTCGACCCCGGCTCCACCGCAGCGGTGTTCGGCCCCGGCCTGCTCGGGTTGCTGTCCACCGCCGTCGCCAAGGCATCGGGTGCCGCCAAGGTCATCATGGTGGGTCGGGGGGAGCGGCTGGCGCTGGCGTCGCAGATGGGCGCCGACGAGATCGTCGACTACGAATCCGAGGACCCGGTACAGGGCATCCGCAAGCTCACCGGCGGGCTCGGCGTCGATTACGTGTTCGACTGCTCGGGCAACGTCGACGTCATCGGCCAGGGCCTCGCCTCGGTGCGGCGGGGCGGCAAGATGGCGCTGCTCGGACTCAACGGCGGCAAGACCGCCCCGGTCATCCCCGACAAGCTCACCCTCGACGAGATCGACCTGGTGGGCATCCGCTCCAGCCCCAACGCCTACCCGGCGATGATCCGGCTGATGGAGACCGGAGCGGTGGACGTGACCCCGCTCCTCACCCACGTGTACCCAATCGACCAGGTGGCCGAGGCGTTCGCCGCCCTCGAGTCGCGGGCCGCCATCCGACCGATCGTGGAGTTCTGATCATGGACGGAACGCATGTGTCGATGTTCGGGGCCGCCCCCGGCGACCGCACCTACACCGAAGAGGAGGCCCGCAACCTCGACGTGGTGGCCCGCTACCGGGTAGCCAAGGTGTCCGACCGGGGCTTGTTCTGGGCGCCCGGGTTCAAACGCCACCGGGCCGGATTCCTCAACATCGCCGAGATGATGGGTGGTGCCGCCGGCATGACCGACGACTCGATCGCCGACAAGCAGATCGTGATGCTCCACTTCGACGCCAAGGCCGACACGGTGTGGGGGATCTGGAAGATTGTCGGACGCCACACCGGAGACCTCTATGGTTTGCCGGCCACCGGCGAGGCGATCGACGTGATCGAGGTCGGGCTGTGGAAGCTGGTCGACGGGCTCATCACCGAAGCGTGGTACTTCGGTGACGATCTGGGCCTGTTGCGCCAACTCGGCATGGCACCGCCAATCGGGAAGGACTGAACGTGGATCTGGGAATCGCCGGACGCACCGCATTGCTCACCGCCTCGAGTCGCGGGCTCGGAAAAGCGTGTGCGATGGCACTCGCCGCCGAAGGCGTCAACGTCACCATCAACGGGCTCGACCAGTCGAACCTCGACGCCACCGCCGCCGAGATCGAGGCATTGGGTGTGTCGGTGACGCCAGTCGCCGCCGACATCAACACCCATGAGGGCCGGGCCGCGCTGCTCGCCGCCTGTCCCGATCCCGACATCCTCGTCAACAACAACTGGGGCCCGCCGCCCGGTGACTGGCTCAGCTTCGAATACGAGGACTGGCTGAAGGCGGTCGAGTCCAACATGCTCGCCCCGATCATGATGATCAAGGCGGTTGTCCCCGGCATGCGGGAACGCCAGTTCGGCCGCATCGTCAACATCACCAGCCAGATGGTGAAGTCGCCGTTCTCGGTGATGGGTCTGTCGGCCGGGGCCCGCTCGGGACTCACCGCCGCCTGCAAGGCGCTGTCGCGTGACGTCGCCGCCGACAACATCACCATCAACAACCTGCTTCCCGAGCGGATCGACACCGAACGCCAGGTGTTCATGGCGCAGCGGCGTGCCGCCTCCTCCGGGATGAGCTACGACGAAGCCCGTGCCGAGATGGTCGAGAGCATCGCCGCCAAACGGATGGGCCGCCCCGAAGAGTTCGGCAACATGTGTGCCTACCTGTGCAGCGCCCACACCGGGTACATCAGCGGACAGAACATCCAGTTGGACGGTGGGTCGTATCGGGGGACGATCTAGGGACGCAGAAGGCAGAACGCAGAACGCAGAACGCCCAAACAAAGGCCGTAGTGTCCGGGTATGCGTCCTGGAGTTGCCGCTGCGGTCGTTGATGGGGTTCTCGTTCCCGGCGATGTCGAGGTGGTGGGCGGGGTCATTGCCGGCGTTGGGCTCTCGTCTGCGGGGCGGTCGGGGTTGGCGGTTCCGGGGTTCGTGGATGTTCAGGTGAACGGGTTCGCAGGGGTGGACTTCGCCACTGCTGATGTCGATGGCTATCGGCGGGCGGCCGAGGCGATGGCACGGACCGGGGTGACGACGTTCCTGCCCACGATCATCTCGTTGCCGACCGAGACCATGGT
>JBHJOH010000175.1:0-45030 GCA_050329955.1 Acidimicrobiia bacterium
CGGTGAAGTGCACCCTCACCCGCGAGCAGTCGTTGCTCATGCACGCCAAGCGCCACCCGATCCGCATCGAGTTGTGGGCCGGCTGTCATGACGACGGCCGGCTCACCGCCCTCAAGGCCCGCATGGTGGGCGACTCCGGCCCCTACGCCTCGGTGGGGATGAAGGTGCTGGAACGGGCCGCCGGCCACGCCTCCGGGCCGTACCACACCCCCACCATCGACATCGAGGCGATCGCCGTTCGCACCAACAATCCGGTGTGCGGCGCCTTCCGGGGGTTCGGCGCCAACCAGGCGCAGTTCGCCATGGAAGGCGCCCTCGACCGGCTCGCCGAGCAGATCGGTATCAGCGGCTGGGAGATCCGCTCCCGCAACGTCATCGAACCCGGGCAGATCTGGGGTCCTGGTCAGCGAATGGATGACGGGTGCCGGGGCGCCCGGATGTGCCTCGACGCCGCCAAGCCCCACTACGACACCGCCCGCGCCGCCGGCAAGGCGGTCGGCCTGGGGCTCGGCCTCAAGAACTCCGGCCTCGGCAACGGGTTCAAAGAGGTGAGCCGGGCGGTGGTCCACTTCCGTGCCGACGGCAAGGTGGAGGTACGGCACTGCTGGACCGAGATGGGCCAGGGTGTACATACCGTCGCCCTCCAAGTGGCGGTCGAGGAGCTGGGCATCGACCCCGACCGGATCGAGGTGCTGGTCGACTCCAGTCGCGAGCTCGGGGCCGGCCAGACCACCGGATCCCGCGGCACGCTGATGGGTGCCGGCTCCGTCAAGGCGGCCTGCGAGGCAGCGAGGGTGGGCGGTTGTGAGATCGGCGTCGACTACGAAGGCAGCTACATCGTCGACTGGACCAACAAGCTCGAGGACGGACTCGACGATCCGATCATCCACTCCACCTTCGGCTACGCCGCCCAGGTGGTCGTCGCCGACAAGGCCACCGGCGACATCGAACGGGTCATCGCCATCCACGACGTCGGCCGGGCCGTCAACCCCACCCTGTGCGAAGGCCAGGTGGAAGGGGCCGTCCACATGGGCCTCGGCTACGCCCTCAGCGAGGACTTCCCCACCGACGAGACCGCCCGCCCCACCAACATGACCCTCCGCAGCCTCGGCATCATCCGCCCCAAGGACATGCCCCCGGTCGAAGTGGAACTGGTCGAAGCTCCCCAGCCCGACGCCCCCTACGGCATCAAGGGCGTCGGCGAGATCGGCCTCGTCCCCACCGCCGGAGCCGTCGCCGCCGCCCTCCACGAAGTCGACGGCGTGTGGCGGAGGACGTTGCCGATGCGAGGGAAGAAGGACGGCGAATGATCAGGCAGGAAGCCAGAAGCATGAAGCCAGAAGCCCCCGTCGGCTTCCGGCTCTCTGATGCCCAGGGGGGACGACCCCCCTTCGACCCCCCGCCGCTGCTGACGAGAACTGGATCGGGTCGGGCCGAGGACCGATACTTCTCTGCGCCCACTGACCCCACGGTGAACAGGTTCGGTCCGCTTTCCTCTGCCTTCCTCTGCCTTCCTCCGCCTTCCTCCGCCTTCCTCCGCCCTCCTCCCTCCTCCTCCGCCTTCCTCCGCCTTCCTCCGCCCTCCTCCGCCCTCCTCTCATGAATGCCACCCCCGGCCTCGTCTGCGCCCACCACCACCTCTACTCGACGCTGGCGCGCGGCATGCCGGCGCCGCCGGAGACTGCAACCACGTTCCAGGGGATCCTGGAGCAGATCTGGTGGCGACTCGATGCCGCTCTGGACCTGGAGATGATCGAGTGGTCGGCCAAGCTGGGAGCGTTGGAGGCGCTGGAGTGCGGCACCACCACCATCATCGACCATCACGAGTCGCCCAATGCCATCGAGGGGTCACTGTCGGTGATCGCCGCCGCCTGCGCCGAGGTGGGCGTCCGAGTGGTGACGGGCTACGGCGTGACCGATCGGCACGGCCGGGACGGCGCCAAGCGGGGCCTGGCCGAGAACCGCCGTTTCCTGGCGGAGGGCGGGAGGGGGCTGGTGGGCATCCATGCCGCCTTCACCTGCACCGACCAGACCCTGGAGGCGGCCGCATCACTCGCCGCCGAGTTCGGGGTCGGCGTTCACATCCACGTGTGCGAAGGACCCGGGGACGCCGAAGCCCCGGGTCGGATCGCCCACTTGACGCGTCCCGACTGGCTGTTGGCGCACGGCGTGCACCTCCCCACCGATCACGGCCTGGCCGGCACCATCCTCCACAACCCGATGTCGAATCTGAACAACGCCGTTGGGTACGCCTACCCGGCCCGTTTCACCAACCCGGTGGCACTCGGCACCGACGGCATCGGCGCCCACATGATCGAGACCTTCCGACTCGCCTACGTCATGCACCGTTCGGTCGACGTCACCGCCACCCCCGATCCGGCCTGGCGATGGATGGAGGCCGGCTGGGACCTCGTTCCCGACGCCCGTCATGACCGGGTGATGTGGAACTACGAGCCCATGGACCCTTGGCATGTGGCGTTCACGGCAGGGATCATGCCGGTGGAGGTCGAGATCGACGGGCGGACCGTGTTCGCCGACGGGCGGCCCACCCTGGTCGACGCCCAGGAGATCAGGGCCAAAGCCGCCGAGCAGGCCACCAGGCTCCACGCCCGACTGTGAGGGACCGATGACCGAGAATCCACCGCTCACCCCGATGTCGCTGGAGACACTGCTGGGCCGCGTCGCCCATGAGTGGGCCACCCGACGACGCATCTTCGACCTTCCCACCGCCCGGTTCTTCGACGTGTCCTCCGGCCCCGACCTCGGCGCCGACTTCATGGGCCGGCGTGCCGCCACCCCGATCGGCCCCGCCGCCGGTCCGCACAGCCAGCTCGCCCAGAACATCGTGCTGGCCTGGTTGGGCGGCGGCCGGGTTTTCGAACTCAAGACCGTGCAGGTCATGGACGAGCTTCAGATCAACCGCCACTGCATCGACATGCAGACCATCGGCTTCAACATCGAGTGGAGCCAGGAGCTGAAGATCGCCCAGTCGCTCACCGAGTACGTCAAGGCCGCGATGATGATCGAGATTCTGGGCGGCTGGGACGAACTCACGCCCCACCTGGGCGCAGATCCCGGGTCGCACATCTTCGATCTGAGCGTGGGTTACGACCTGGCGGGAGTCTCGAGTGAGGCCGTGGCGGGCTTCATCGACGGCCTCGTCGACGCCACTGCCGGGATCGAAGGACTCCGATCCCAGATCCCCGAGCCGTTCGCGGCATGGCGGAACCATGACTTCCCGACCCGGATCGCCGACACGGTGACGCTCTCCACCTTCCACGGGTGCCCACCCGACGAGATCGAGTCGATCAGCAAACATCTCATGACCCGTCACGGGCTCGACGTGGTGGTGAAGCTCAACCCCACCCTGCTCGGGTTCGACCGGGTGCGGGGCATCGTGGTCGACGAGTTGGGATTTGACGGGATCCGCCTGCGGCCCGCCGACTTCGACGCCGACCTCCAGTTCGGTCGGGGCGTCGAACTGATCGGCGAGCTGTCGGCGTTCGCCGCCGACCACGGCCGCCGGTTCGGGATCAAGCTCACCAACACCCTGGTGGTCGAGAACCACAAGGGCTTCATGCCCGACCCCACCATGTACCTGTCGGGTCCACCCCTCCACGTCGTGTCGATGACGCTGCTCGATGTCCTCTCCGATGCGCTTCCCGGGCGGCTGGCGGTCGACGGTGGTGACATCCAGGTGAGCTGGTCGGCCGGTATCACCAGGGAGAACCTCCCCGAGGCGGCCGGACTCGGTCTGATGCCGATCACGATCTGTTCGGACCTGTTGAAGCCGGGCGGCTACGGACGCCTCAAGCCGATGCTCACCAACCTGCAGCGGGCGATGGAGGGCGTTGGCGCCACCGACCTGGCGGGCTGGCGGGCACACACCGCCGGGGCCGCCGCCGGACGACCGGTGCAGGCCTACGTGGCCCGGCTGCACGACCCCGTCCACAACGAGGCCTACCGCCAGGACGGCAACGCCAAGCTGCCGCGGGAAGTCGATCACGAGCTGCAGATGTGGGGGTGTGTCGCCTGCAACTTCTGTGTGACGGTGTGCCCCAACGACGCCTTCTTCAAGCTCCCGACCCCCGATGAGCTCCAGATCGACGGTCGCCAGCAGTACTTCGTGCTCACTGAGTTGTGCAACGAATGCGGCAACTGCATGGTGTTCTGCCCCGAGATCGGCGACCCGGCCCACATCAAGCCGCGGCTGTTCACCGACCCCGACTGCTTCGCCGCAACGCCGATCCCCGGGTTCCTGGTCGGCCACGACACAGGCCGGGTCACAGTGACGGCCGGGCCCGGCCTCGAGTCCGAGGTGGAGCGGCTGACGACGATGCTCAACGCAGCCGAGGGCCTCCCGTTGGCGGCGGGCACCCCATGAGCCAGATCGTCATCACGCTGCCCGACTGGATCGGGGAGCTGGCTCCGCCGGTCGACCAGAGCCTCGACGGACGGATGCGCTACGTGTTGGCGCTGGCCGAACGTAACGTCGCCGAAGGCACTGGCGGCCCGTTTGGCGCCGCCGTCTTCTCCGAAGAAGGGCTGGTGGCGCCCGGTGTGAACCTGGTGGTTCCCTCCAATGTGGCCATCGCCCACGCCGAAGCGACCGCCGTCGCCCTCGCCGGGCAACGGACCGGTTCCTTCGACTTGCGCGGGATGGCGCTGGTCACGTCGTCGGAGCCCTGTGTCATGTGCTTCGGGGTCACCTGGTGGTCAGGTGTTACCCAGCTGGTGTGTGGGGCCCGGGACGCCGATGTGCGCCAGATCGGTTTCGACGAGGGCCCCAAACGAGCCGACTGGGCGGAGGCGCTCGCCGCCAAAGGGGTCGAGGTGGTCCGCGACGTGCTGCGGACCCGCGCCGTCACGGCCCTGCGAACCTACGCCGCCGGAGGCGGCCTCATCTACAACGGAGGAAAGCCCGATGCATGAGGTCCAGATCCCGGGGACGGTGCTGCGCCGTCACGTCATCCCGGCCGGCATCGACGAGACGCTTGAACTGCTGGCCTCGCTCGGGAACCGGGCCAGGCTGGTGGCCGGCGCCACCGACCTGATCCCCGAACTGCACCGACGCCAGCGCGGCGGCGTCGACACACTCATCGACATCAGTCGGCTCGCCGGTCTCGATGCCATCGAATGGACCGACGACCACCGGGTGCGGATCGGCGCCCTGGTCACCCACAATCAGGTGGTCGCCTCGGACCTGGCCTGGTCCGAGCTGACCCCCCTCGCCCAGGCATGCCGGGAGGTCGGTTCTCCCCAGCTCCGCAACCGTGCCACCGTGGTCGGCAACGTCGTCACCGCCAGCCCCGCCAACGACACCATCACCCCCCTCAGGGCGCTGGGCGCCACCTTGATCATCCGCAGCGTTCGAGGCGCACGGACCGTCGACCTGGCGGACTTCCACATGGGGGTGCGTCGCAGCGTGCTCGCCGACGACGAGATGGTGGTGGCGATCGACGTGGAGCCTCTGCCGGAAACCGCCCGGGCGGTGTTCGTGAAGTCCGGTCTGCGGGCGGCGCAGGCCATCTCGGTGGTGCACATGACAGTGGTGCTCACCTTCGACGGGGTCGAGGTGTCGAGTGCCCGCATCCTGCTGGGTTCGGTTGCCCCCACCATCGTCCCCGCCGCCGCAGCCGAGGCGCTGCTGGTCGGATCGACGCTCGACGACGAGACGATCGCGGCGGCCGCCACCGCCGTTGCGACCTCGGTCGATCCCATCGACGACGTTCGTGCCCCCGCCACCCATCGCACCCACCTCCTGGGCGTGATGACCCGGCGGGCGCTCACGGGTCTGCGGGACGGCGACCTGGCACTGCGTGACCGCCCGGTGCTGCTGTCGGCCACCGGGACCGCCCACCTGGTCGGCCCCGGAAGCGACCACCGGCCCGGGGATCCGATCACGGCCACCATCAACGGCTCCGACGTCACCGCCGCCGGAGCGGTCGGCACCACCCTGCTCGACTGGCTGCGCGACCACGCCGGCCCCGCCGCCGGTATCCCGCTGACCGGGACCAAGGAAGGTTGCGCCGAAGGCGAATGCGGCGCCTGCACCGTCATGATGGACGGCGCAGCCGTGATGAGCTGCCTGGTCCCGGCCGTGCGCGCCGACGGCTGTGAGATCACCACCGTCGAAGGCCTGGCGACCGACGGAGCACTCCATCCGCTCCAACAGGCCTTCATCGACCGGGCCGCCGTTCAGTGCGGCTTCTGCATCCCCGGATTCCTGGTGGCGGGTGGCGCCCTGCTGGCCGAGGTGGGCAACCCCGACCCCGGCGACATCACCGAAGGCCTCTCGGGCAACCTGTGCCGTTGCACCGGGTACTACAAGATCATCGACGCCGTCCGGCAGGCAGCGGAGCTCGGATCATGAGCGTCGGACGTTCCCATCCCCGCATCGACGCCGCCGACAAGGTGACGGGCGCCGCCCGCTACCCCGCCGACATCCCCCACACCGGCATGCTGTCGGCACTGGCGGTGTTCAGCGACCAGGTCCACGCCCGCATGCTCTCGATGGACCTCGCCGCGGCCAGGGCGGTGGACGGTGTGATCGAGATCTTCACCGCCGCCGACGTCCCGGTGAACGAGTACGGGCTCACCATGTTCGACCAGCCGGTGCTGGTGGGAGTCGGGTCCACCGGGCGCAGCCCGGTTCCCTCGGACGTGAGCCGGTGGGAGGCCGACCAGATCGCCCTGGTGGTGGCCGAATCCGCCGCCGCCGCTCATGCCGCTGCCGCCGCCCTCGTGGTGGAGTGGGCGCAACTCCCGATCCTCGACTCGGTCGACGACGCCATGGCGGCGGATGCTCCGCTGTTGCATCCCGAGAACGGACACGCCGACAACGGGTACCTGCACTACAAGACCAGGCGTGGCGACATCTCCCAGGGCTGGTCCGAGGCGGTGGTCACGGTTGACGGCACCTACGAGTTCCCGCATCAGGAGCACGCCTACCTCCAACCCGAGGCGGCGGTGTCCTATGTGGACGACCAGGGGCGCGTCACCGTCGAGATCGCCGGGCAGTGGACCTGGGAGGACCTCACCCAGATCGCCCACGCCCTCGACCTCCCCGAAGAAGAGGTGCGGGTGATCTACCCGGCCATCGGCGGAGCGTTCGGAGGCCGCGAGGACATGACGCTTCAGATCGTGATGGCGCTGGCCGCCTGGAAGCTGGCCGAACGGGGCGAAACCCGGCCGATCCGCACCGTCTGGTCGCGCGAGGAGTCGATCGTGGGGCACCACAAGCGCCACCGCGGGCGGGTACACGCCCGGATCGGCGCCGACGCCGACGGGCGCATCACCGCGGTCGAGGCCGACGCCGTGCTCGACGCCGGTTCCTACAACTACACCACCAACAAGGTGTTGGGCAATCTCCACGTCACCCTCGCCGGCGCCTACCGGATCCCCCACGCCCGCATCGACTCGCGCGGCGTGTACACCACCAGCGTTCCGGCCGGTGCCTTCCGTGGGTTCGGCGCCCCGCAGGGCGCCTTCGTGATCGAGAGCCAGATCAACAAGCTGGCGGTCGCCCTGGGGATGGATCCGGTGCAGCTGCGCCGCATCAACCTGCTCTCCGACGGAGAGGACACGGTGCTGCACACCCCGCTCCCGACCGGCGTCTCCATCACCGAGGTGGTGGAGCGCGCCGCCCAGGCGGTCGGATGGGGAGACCCGCTCCCCGAACGCCCGCCGGTGGAGGCGTTCCGAACCCTGGCAGGCGGCCGCACGCTGAACGGGCGCGGTATCGCCTGTGGCATCAAGAACATCGGCTTCAGCTTCGGATTCCCCGAGCGGGCCGAAGCCAGGGTGGTGATCCACGGCGACGACCGGATCGAAGGGGTGGACCTGTACGCCGGCGCCGCCGAGGTCGGCCAGGGCACCCACACCGCCATGCGCCAGATCGCCGCCGAGGCGCTCGGCGTCGGTACAGATCGGGTCGCAACCCACTACTCGGACACCGCCACCTCCGGCGACTCCGGGTCGGCGTCTGCCTCCCGGCTCACCTTCATGCAGGGCAACGCCGTGTTGGGCGCCGCCGAGGAGGCACAGAAGCGTTGGATCGAAGGCGACCGCCCCGCCAGCGGGGAGTTCCGGTACACCCCACCCGCCACCGAGCCACTCGACCCCGAGGGCGGCCCCTCGATGCCGAATTTCTGTTACGGCTACACCGCCCAGGTGGTCGATGTCTCGGTCGACGTCGACACCGGTGTGATCCGGGTCGACCGGGTGGTGTCGGTCACCGACGTCGGCAAGACCATCAACCCCCAACTGGTGGAAGGCCAGACCGAGGGCGGCGTGGTGCAGGCGCACGGATATGCCGTCACCGAACACCTGCAGTCGGCTGCCGGCCGCATCCTCAACCCGCGCCTCAGCCAGTACCTCATCCCCGGCATCGGCGACATCCCGGTGGAGGTGGAGACGGTCCACTTCGAGTCGGCCGACCCGCTCGGCCCGTTCGGGGCGCGAGGCATGGCAGAGATGCCCTACATCCCGTACACACCGGCACTGATGGCCGCTCTCCACGATGCCACCGGGGTCTGGTTCGACCGTTTCCCGCTCACGCCCGACCGGGTAGTGGACGGCCTGAAGGGAGTGGTATGACGATTGCACGCTTCAGCCTGGTGGCCATCGACTGTCAGGACCCGGTGGGTCTCGCCGAGTTCTACGCCGCCGTGACCGGATGGGAGATCGCCTCGGCCGACGACGACTGGGTGGAACTCTGGTCCGACGGCGGCGCCACCATCGCCTTCCAACTGGCCCCGGGTCACCGTCCCCCGATCTGGCCGGGTGACGAGCACCCCCAACAGATGCACCTCGACTTCGACGTCACCGACCTCGACGCGGGCGAGGCGGCGGTGGTGGCCCTCGGGGCTCAGCGGGCCGAAACCCAGCAGAGCGACGGGTTCCGAGTGTTCCTCGACCCGGCCGGTCATCCCTTCTGTTTGGTGCTGTCGGAGTGATCGCCTCGGCCGCTCAGGACCGCCCCCACGATCAGACCGATCGCCGCCCCACCACCGATCCACATGACCGCGCCTGTGAACGCGAACGCGACGCCACCGAGAGCCGCCCCGAACACCAATCCGCCTCCCACCGCGTTGTCTCTCATGGATACAGCATCGCGCGCCACGTCCAGCTGCTTCCATGGCCAGATGGAACTTCGTGACAAGGTCGTGATCGTGACGGGCGGCGCCAACGGGATCGGCGCCGCCATGTGCCGCAGGTTCGTCGCCGAGGGCGCCGCCGAGGTGGTCGCCGCAGATCTGGTGGTTGCGGGGGCCGACGGTGTCACCGGGGTGGAGCTGGACGTCACCGATGAAGCGGCCACCAGGCAGCTGGTCACCGAGGTGGAACGCCGTCACGGACGGGTCGATCTGTTCTGCGCCAACGCCGGAATCGCCAAGGCCGAAGGCCTCGAGATGTCGGACGCGCTGTGGCAGAAGACCTGGGAGGTGAACGTGTTCTCGCACGTCATCGCCGCCAGGGCGGTGCTCCCCGGCATGCTCGAGCGGGGCGACGGCTACTTCCTCACCACCGTCTCGGCGGCCGGGCTCCTCACCAACATCGGCGCGGCGGCGTACTCGGTCACCAAACACGCCGCCCTGGGCCTGGCCGAGTGGCTGTCGGTCACCTATGGCGACCAGGGGCTGAAGGTGTCGGCGCTATGTCCCCAATTCGTCGACACCCGGATGATCGACGACTTCTCCACGCTGGAGATGGACGACTCGTACATTCGGTCGGTCGCCATCACCCCCGACCAGGTGGCGGAGGCGGTGGTGGAAGGCCTCGCCGCCGAACGTTTCCTGATCCTGCCGCATCCCGAGGTGCAGGGCTTCTTCCAGAACAAGGCCGCCGACCACGATCGGTGGTTGGGCGGCATGCGCAAACTCCAGCGCGCCTGGCTCCCCACCCCACCCTCCCCACCCATCTGACGCGGGGGTTGTGTGCTCCAGCGGGCGCATTCCGCCCGTTCGTGCACACGGCCGAGCTTACGGGAGAGTGCCGTGTGCAAAGCCGGGCGCTTTGCGCCCTCTGATGCACACAGACCGGGGCTGGACGGGGCGTGGCCCGTTCCGCGGTGAGTGTGCCTGTCAGAACCGGCAGAACAGGTCGAGTCCTCCCAGGTACTCGGTGGGCGTCGCGGTCCTCGGCTGCACGGTGGCCTGCATGTACGAGACCACGTCCATGAACACCAGCGACGGCTCCCCCACGGGCGGGGCGGCGACTGGCCTCGACAGGGCGACATCTGCACCCAGATCCAGAGCCCTCACGAGGAAGGCAGCCATCTGGCCCCTGGTCACCGGATCCTCCGGGCAGAAGCGGTCATTGGCGGGCGGGTTACACCCGCGGGTCACGCCGGTCGACGCCAGCCACTCGATGTCGCTTTCGAAGACCGAAAGGTCATCATCGATGAACTCCGTCACCGGACCGGGGACCAGTCGGCCCTCGAGCGCCCGACGGAGGAAGGCAGCCATCTGGCCTCGGGTGACCGAATCGTTCGGACAGAATCGGTCGTTGGTGGGCGGGTTGCACCCACGAGTCACCCCGGCCTCGGCGAGCCGTTCGATGTCGGACTGGAACGGCGAGTGGTCGTCATCGACGAACGTGAGAGCCCCACCTCCGGTGAGTCCGAGCGCCCGACCAAGGAACGCCGCCATCTCACCGCGGGTGACAGGATTCTCCGGGCAGAATCGGTCGTTGGTCGGAGGGTTGCAGCCACGTGTCACCCCGGCCGCCGCCAGCTTCTCGATGTCGGCCTGGAACACCGAACCGTCGTCATCGATGAAGGAGTCCGCGGCCGCCGGCGGTGCCGTGGTCGGAGGGACCGGCGCGGTCGTGGTCGTCGTGGCCCCGACCACGGTTGTGGTGGTCGACGGAGACACCGTGGTGGTCGTCGTCGCAGGCACCGTGGTGGTCGTCGTCGCAGGCACCGTGGTAGTCGTCGTCGCAGGCACCGTCGTGGTCGTCGTCTGGTCCACCACCAGGAATTGGCTCATCATGCCGTTGTCCTCGTGCTCGAGAACGTGGCAGTGGAACAGATAGGGACCGAGATGGTCGGTGAAACGAATCAGGATCTCGAAACTGCTCTGCGGGGGTAGGAACCACGACTCCTTGTGAACCTCCCAGGGCGCTGCCGGAACAGGTACGCCGGCGGCGTTGACCCGGCGAACCATCAGATGGTCGACGTCGTGGATGTGCACGACATGGGGCACGTTCGTAGTGTTGCGGAAGATCCACTTCTCGGTCGTGCCGAGCTGCACTTCGGCCAGGAACTGTTCCTCGTCGAACACCTCGTTACCGATGCTCCATTGGCCGGCGTTGGGTCCGGTCGTCGGGCGGTCGAAGGTGATGGTGCGCTCGGCAGCGATCGGTTCACCAGAGAGACCGGGCCAGTCGGTGCGGAGCGTCGAGGGGACGGTGCCCGGCGTTCCCGTGACCGTGGCGCCGACCCTGATCTCCATGAGGTCGGCGGTGGCGAGCGGGATCCCGTCCCTTGTGTTGGGATCGCGTGAGGACAGGTAGAGAGTCTGCCCGGCACGGCCGGTGAGGTCGAAGACGAGATCGAGGCGCTCGGCCGGCCCCATCATGAGGTTGGCGGTTGTCGTGATCGGAGCCTCCATCAGGCCCGCCTCGGTACCGAGGATGATGATGGGAATCAGGTCCCCGCCGCCGTTGGGGGCGGTCCGTAGCTCGAGTCCGTAGTACTTGGCGGCCGCGGCGTTGAGGGTCCGAAACCGGTACAGCGTGGGCTCGGCATCGAAGTACGGCTGGGGGACGCCGTTGACCAGATCGTGATCGCCGACCTGGAGGAATCCGCCGATGTCCGGCACGATGATCTGGTTGTTGGCGTCGAACTGCGCCGACGTGAGCATGAGCGGGATTTCGTATCGACCGGACGGGAGACCGGCCGGGTCGTTCGGGTCCTCGATGATGTACATCCCCGCCATGCCCATGGCCACGTTGCGGGTGGTGGCTCCGTGCAGGTGGTCGTGATACCACTGGGTCGCACCCCGTTCGGTGGCACCGTCCTCCCACGCCTCGAACACATAGTCGCGGTCGGCGCCCTGAGGGATCAATGCGTCCGGCACGTAGATATCGTTGTGGGATCGCCCGTCGTTGGCCGGAGTCGAGTGGTTTCCGTGATGATGGAGGGTGAGTGGACCCTTGCCTTCGAGGGCGTTGCGCAGGTTCACCGTCACCGGAGCCGGGCCGGCATCAGAGGCGACCTGACGGATGGTGGGACCGGGGAAGGTCCCGTTGTAGAGCCACATCTCGGTGAGTTCGCCGTCGAGGACCTGCACCTGGGCTTCGTCCGCCACCAGGTTTGCACGCTCGCCCGCCTCGAGAACGATCTCCGGGGCGATGAACAGCGGCCGATCGAACGGGGTGTGGTCGGCCGAAGCCTCCAGCGTCGGGCCCGCCAGCAGCCACAGCGGCAGCACCACGAGGATGGCCGCAACCCATCGAACCGATACCGAAGATACGCGCCCCAGCCTCATCATCCCTGAACACTCCCCGTGACCCCACACCACAGAACGTAAGCGTATACGGGAAACCAAGTTCGTCCATGGGCCTCTCGGACCGTCTCCCGGTCCGCGCCGAGCGATCGCTCGGTAACGACTACGATCTCCTCGTGATCACCAAGCTGCTCGTCGCCAACCGGGCCGAGATCGCCCGCCGGGTGTTCCGAACCGCCCGTTCCATGGGTATCGCCACCGTGGCGGTGTTCTCCGATGCCGACGCCACCGCCCCGTTCGTGAGCGAAGCCGACGAGGCGGTCCATCTGGGAGGTGCGGCACCGGCCGACTCCTACCTGCGAATCGAAGCAGTGGTGGCCGCAGCCCTCACCACCGGGGCCGATGCCATCCACCCCGGCTACGGGTTCCTCGCCGAGAACGCCGCCTTTGCCACCGCCGTCATCGATGCCGGGCTCACCTGGGTCGGGCCGTCTCCGCGGGCGATCGAGCTGATGGGATCCAAGCTCGAGTCGAAGCGGCTCATTTCCGAGGCTGGGGTTCCCACGCTGTCCAGTATCGACGTGACCGGATTGGACCCGGAGGCCATTGCCGCCGCCGGCGAGTCGATCGGGTATCCGGTGCTGGTGAAGGCCTCAGCCGGCGGCGGCGGCAAGGGCATGCGGATCGTGCGCCGACCCGAGGACCTCTCCGATGCCGTGGCCGGCGCCAGAAGGGAGGCGGCCTCGGCCTTCGGCGACGACACGGTCTTCCTCGAGCGGTATCTCGATGCCCCCCGCCACGTCGAGATCCAGGTGTTCGGCGATACCCACGGGAACACCGTGAGCCTGTTCGAGCGGGAGTGCTCGATCCAACGCCGTCACCAGAAAATCGTGGAGGAGGCGCCGTCGCCGGTGGTCGACTCTGATCTCCGGGCCCGGATGGGAGCAGCCGCCGTGGCGGCCGCACGTGCGGTCGCCTACGTCGGGGCCGGCACCGTCGAGTTCCTGCTCCAGAACGGCGAGTTCTCGTTCCTCGAGATGAACACCCGCCTCCAGGTGGAACACCCCGTCACCGAGGCGATCACCGGCCTCGACCTGGTGCGACTGCAGTTGATGGTCGCCCAGGGCCTGCCCTTACCGGCCGACGCACTCGAACCGCGCATGCACGGCCATGCGATCGAAGTGAGGTTGTACGCCGAGGACGCCCGTAACGGCTTCCTCCCCGTCACCGGAACCCTCAGCCGGTTCCGGTTTCCCGACATCGCCGGCCTGCGCGTCGACAGCGGGGTCGAGGACGGCACACCCATCACCGTCCACTACGACCCCATGCTCGCCAAGGTGATCGCATGGGCGCCGTCGCGAACCGAAGCCGCCTCGATCCTGGCAGCCGGGCTGCGCCGTGCCGAGATCCATGGGTCGATCACCAACCGCGACCTGCTCGCCGCCATCCTCCGACACCCGGAGTTCCTGGCCGGGGCAACCGACACACACTTCCTGGAACGTCACGACCCGGCCGTGCTCGGTGCCTCGCCGATTCCGGCCGGGGAGCTGCGGGTCGGGTTGCTGGCGGCGGCGCTGGCCGGCCAGGACGAGCGAACCGGGACGCGCCGGGCGTTGGCGACGATTCCTTCCGGGTGGCGCAACAACCCGAGCGGCCTCCACGCCACGACCTTCGATGACGGCTCCACCATCCGCACCGTCGGCTACCGGTTCGATCGGCGTGGGTCTCTGCTCGCCCAGGTCGACGGAAGCGACATCGATCAGGTGGCGCTCCAGCATTGCGACGGCTCCCGCGTCGGGATCACGGTGGAGGGACACCTCCGCTGGTTCAACATCGTCCGATCGGGGATGGTTCACCACATCGATGGGCCATCCGGTTCGATCTCGGTGACCGAGGTGGAACGCTTCCCGACCGCCTCCCACGAGGACGAGCCGGGGTCACTGCACGCCCCGATGCCCGGCAAGGTGCTCGACGTCCGGGTCAGCCAGGGTGCCACCGTTGTCGAAGGGGACGTGCTGGTGGTGATGGAGGCCATGAAGATGGAACACACCCTGCGGGCGCCCTTCGCAGGAGTGGTGGCGGCGGTCCGGGCGGCGGTCGGCGATCAGATCGAAGCGGATGCGATCCTGGTGGTGGTCGAGCCGGTCGAGGACTGATCCGGGACCGGCGTTCACTCGCCTCGCAGGCGCAGATCGATGACGTTGTTGTCCTCCACCGCGGGAAGCTCGACCGCCATGTACGACACGCGGTCCAGCTCGCTGGGCTCGACCCGGCTGCCGAACACCGCTTCGACGGCGTCGACCGTGACCCGGTGGGCGTTTTCGGTGCGCAAGGTCGACGAGTCCCACACGAGCACCGCCGCCTTGCGGGTGCGGGCTTCTTCCACACAGGTCTTGCGGAGCCCGTCCAGCACCCCCGGTCGGAGCGGATGGGCCACGCCGGCGATCATGTACCACAGCGTTCCTGCCGCCGCCTCCGCTGGATAGCGGGCCCGGAAGAACTCCGACGAGATTCCGGGCACCATGTCGAGCTCGTTGGTGAGGAAGCCAACACCCACCAAATCGGTGCCGTGCCAGGCGAGGGCCTTCACCACCGATTGGCGCTCCAACAGTCTCAGGAAGTCCTCGAGATCGCGCATGGCGTCACCGGCAGTCACGGCTCCGAGCGTCTGACCCCAGACGGTGTGCAGGGCGATGGCCGATGCCCTCGTCACGGGGTCGACCAACCGTCGCGCCCCGTAAGTTGTGCCGATCCCCGCCACGGTCGACATCTGTCCTCCCTCGACAAATCCCTCCGTCGAACACGCTAGCTGGCGGGGCGTCACCCTCAAGGGTGGGCAGGTCCACCGGCCGCTCGGACCAGACACCTGCCACCGGGCGGAGGTGACGGCCCCGAGTCGACGCCGACGCCGTGTCTCTATGCTCCGACCATGGCTGCTGAACGTATCGGATACATCGGACTGGGCATCATGGGCGGAGGGATGGTGGCCAACCTGCTGCGCGCCGGCCATGAAGTCACCGTCTGGAACCGCACCGAATCGAAGGCCGAGCCGCTGGTGGCCGCCGGCGCCACCCTGGCCTCGAGCCCCGCCCAGGTGGCTGCCTCCGCCGACATCGTGATGATCTGTGTATCCGACACGCCCGACGTGGAGCAGGTCGTGTCCGGCACTCACGGTGTCCTCGACGGGCTCCAGACCGGGGCGTTGGTGGTGGACCACTCGACCATCAGCCCTTCTGCAACCCGAACCCTCTCGGAGTCTGTCTCCGCCCGGGGCGCCTTCTGGATCGACGCCCCGGTCAGCGGTGGTTCGGAGGGCGCCTCCAAGGGCACACTCTCGATCATGGTGGGGGGCAGCCACGTCGACGTGCAGCGGGCCCACCCCTACCTCGAGGCGTACGGCACCACCATCACCCACGTCGGTGGCGTCGGCTCCGGTCAGGCGGTGAAACTCGTCAACCAGATCCTGGTGGTGGTGAACCAGCTGGCTGCATCCGAGGCGCTCCTCTTCGCCAAGGCCGCGGGACTCGACCTCGAAGCCGCCCTCTCCGCGGTGAAGGGGGGAGCGGCCGGGTCGTGGATGTTGGCGAACCGGGGCCCACAGATGATCGCCGACGACTGGCGGCCGGGCTTCACCATCGACCTCCAGCAAAAAGACCTCAGGCTGGTTCTGGAGGCCGCCGGTGAGCTGGGCTTTCCGGTCATCGCCACGTCCCTCGTCCACCAGCTCTATCTCACCCTGCAGCGTCAGGGGATGGGCGCAGACGGCAACCACGCATTGGTCAAGGCACTCGAGCCACTGGCCGGGGTGTCGCTGAACGACTGATCAGGGACGGCACGCGATCTGGCCGTGGACCACCACGAACCAGCCGTCGGGTGCCGATGCCCATTCGCTCCACGCCCGTGACATGTCGGCCAGCTCATCGGCGGTGGCTAGGCCCCGCTCCAAGGCCTGGCGGGCGAACTCGGAGACGGTGACCCGCTGAGACCAGGTGCCGCCCCACCAGGTGCGGTCGGTCTCGTTGGCGAAGCACCACACCGAGGCGCTGGGGGTGACCTCGGCGAAACCTGCCCGCTGCGCCCATCCGAGCAGGAACCGCCCGGCGTCGGGCTCGGCGTCGTTGCTCCGGGCCACGTCGTGATAGAGCGCCAGCCAGCGGTCGAGACGGGGATCCAGAGGCGCCCACAGGAACCCGGCGTAATCGCTTTCTCGCACCGCCACGATGCCGTCGGGGCGGCACACCCGTCGCATCTCGGCCAGCGCCGCCACGGGGTCGCTGAGATGCTGGAGCAACTGGTGCGCCTGCACCACGTCGAAGCTGTCGTCCTCGAAGTCGAGGGCGTAGACATCGCCCACCCGGAACGAGATGTTGGTGGTGCCACGTTCCACCCGGTTGGCTTCGGCGACCGCGATCACGTCGGCGGTGTTGTCGATGCCGATCACCTCACCCGGTGCCACCCGTTCGGCCAGGTCGAGGCTGATGGTTCCAGGCCCGCATCCGACATCGAGGAGTCGGGCGCCGGCGTCGAGATGGGCGAGGAGATAGGCCACCGAGTTCTCCGCCGTTCGCCATGAGTGGTTGGCGAGCACGGTCGGGTGGTGGCCGTGCGTGTACGTATCGCGCCGAGTCATGGGAAGAGACTAGAGATGTGCCCCACCGAGCCTGGCCCACCAATCACGGTGTAGCGTTCCTGCCCATGCTCACCCCGGTGCTCGCCACATCATGAAGGACCTCCTCGACGACCTGGCCGCAGAACACGAGGACCTCGACACGCTGGTGTCCGGCCTCCCCGCTGCTGACTGGGACCTGACCACGCCGGCAGAGCCGTGGACGATTCGCGACCAGATCGGCCACCTCGCTTTCTTCGACGAGAAGGCCGCCCTCAGCGCACGCGACGCCGACGGATTCGCCGCCGACATGAACACGATTGCAACCATCGGTATCGACGCCTACATGGGACAGCACATCGAGCGCGGCCGTGCCGGAAGTCCGGCCGAGCTGTTGGCATGGTGGCGCCGGGCCCGCTCCGAGCTGCTCGAGGCGCTCGCCGCATGCGATCCGGAAGAACGACTCCTCTGGTATGGACCGCCCATGCGCGCCGCCAGTTCGGCGGTGGCCCGATTGATGGAGACGTGGGCGCATGGTCTCGACGTGGCCGAC
Organism: Acidimicrobiia bacterium; assembly: GCA_050329955.1. Classification (GTDB taxonomy): domain Bacteria; phylum Actinomycetota; class Acidimicrobiia; order Spongiisociales; family ZC4RG35; genus JAOUGY01. The sequence continues at coordinate 17,612 of JBHJOH010000175.1, forward strand.
ACGCTCGGGATTCGCCGCCCGCCCACCGACCGGCTCTTTCGCGTGGCCGACCTCGGCGTCCGCACCTTCCGGTTCGCCTTCGAGAACAGGAACCTCCCGGCGCCGCCCACCAGGGTTCGGGTGGCACTCAGGGGCGTCACCGGCAATCTGCGGGTGTGGAACGACGAGTGCGCCGACTCCGTCACCGGCCCGGTCGAGGACTTCTGCATGGCGATCGCCCAGCGCCGCCACTTCTCCGACACCCACCTCGTGTGCGAGGGGCCGATCGCCCGGGAGTGGATGGACATCGCCCAGGTGTTCGCCGGCCCACCGGGAGCCGGCCGGGGGCCCCGACGACCATGAGCGGACGATCGAGGCGGTACCGGCTCGCGGTTGGTGCGCTCATGGTGGGGGTGATCGCCAACCTGGCTTTCCTGGGTATGACCCCGGCCGGCTCTTGGCCGTTCCGACCGCACGACAACGCCTCCCTGCTCGAACTGGTGGAGACCGAACAACGAAGCCTGGCTCGCGACCACGCCTTCTACCTGGAGCTCCGCCCGGTGGGGGTCGGATTGGTGCTGGTGGCTGAGGAGGGCCTGCTCGACCCGGTTTCGGTCGATGGCCTCGCCGACATGGACCTCGCCATCGTGCCACCCGCCGCAGGTGTGGACGCCTCATCGATCGCCATGCTCGACGGCCTCAGCGGTTCGATCCGTCTCTCCGACGACGCTCCGACCATCGACTACCTGATCGTGGCACCCGACCCTGACGAGCGGCGCATGCGAGTGCTCATGATCGATGACACGCTGGTGGCCGTCGGAGAGCGTCACCTGGAAAGCCTCGTGACGCCGTGAGCGAGCTGGCAGCAGTGGCTCTCGTAACGATCGCCGCCATCCTGATGATGGGTGCCTTCACCCGTCTGCCGTGGCTCACCCTGGCCGCGCTGGGGCCGATCATCGGGCTGAGCGCCTTCGTGCTCATCGGAACCGCCCTGGTGATCATCGCCGGTTACATGCTCCCACTGGTGACCGCCGTCGCCACCGCCCTCATCCTCGGGGCGCTGGCGACATCGCACCGGCGTCGTCCTGATCGTCGGACGCTGGCGGCCGTCTCCCTCTCGATTCTGGCGGTCGCCGCCATCGGCGCAGTGACCCTGTCCACCGCACCGACCCGACTGACTCCCGACTCGCTGCAGTACATCGCCATGGCCGACATGATCGCCGAGCCCGGAGGCTTCGACCAGATCCCCGGGTCGATGCTGGTGAAACGAAACCTGTCGACCTCGGTGCTGCACACGCTGGGTTCGCTCGACGGGCAGCCATATGCGGCGTCGGCCACGCCGGTGGTGGTGGCAGCCGGGTTCGCCACCTTGGCCGTGACGGTGTGGACGGCGCTGACGGCGGGAGCCACCACCCGGGGCCGGATCATGGCGCTCACCGTGCTGTCGGTGGCGTTCGCCCTCTCCTCGAACCGGGCGCTCTACGACGCCTTCTACGTCAACTCACATGGACTGGTGATGGCGTGTTTCCTGGTGGTGGTGGTGGGAGGGTTCCTCTCACCCACCAGCGGCGGCTGGCTTGTTGCCGTGTCCATCGCGGCGGCAGTGATCGTGCCCGCCAGGCCGGAAGGCATCATTCTGGTTTCGCTGGGGCTGCTGCCGGTACTGACGCATCCCGGGCTCAAGCCGCTCGAGCGGGTGTTGGTCACCATCCCGACCTCGTTGACGGCCATCCTCTGGTTCGGGGCGGGACTGTGGTCCCGTGCGCCGGGCGAGCGCGGCCTCGATCTCGCCGATCAATCGGTTGGTGGGGCTCTCATCGGGATCGGCCTGGTGCTGGTGGCCACGCTGGCCGGACGACCACGCCTATTCGTGTGGCTGAGGCCGGCACCGTGGGTGGCGGTGGGGACCATGGTGGCGATCCTGGCGCTGGAGTACCGACGGGAGCCGGACCTCCTGCTCGGGTCGCTGAGCGCCACCGTCCAGAACATGGCCGGCGAGGGGATGTGGGGCGTCTCCTGGATCGTGCTGGGAGTGCTGGCGGCGGGTGCTCTGTTCTCGGATGGCTTCGACAACGATCGCTTCTTCGTCATCCCCATCGCAGGTTTCGCCGTGATGTTCTGGCTGCTGATCTATCTGCGGGAGGGTCCCTACCGGGTGGGCGCCGGCGACTCGGGCAACCGCATCCTGGCGCACATCTTCCTGGTGACCGTGACGTATGTCGCTGTGGCCGCCGGGAGCAGATATCGGTCGGCGGCGGCCGACGACGAGGCCGTCAGTGCCCCGCGAGCGCGTCACGAAGCAGCGCCGTGAACAGATCGGGTTCGGTCAGGAACGAATCGTGCCCTTTGTCGGAGTGCACGGTGAAGCGGCGCACCGGGACGCCAGCGGCCTTGAGCGTGGCGGCCATCTGCTCCTGTTCGTCCGGGTAAAAGCAGACATCCGAGTCGATCGTGAACACGTGCCAGCGTTGCTGTGAACAGCGACCGAGTAGATCCAGCATGGTCTCGCCCCCGACACCGACCTCTCCGACCAGGTCGAACTGCTGCCACAACGCCATGATCCTCATGTAGGAGTTGGCGTCGAAGCGGCGCACGAACTTCTGGCCGTGGTGCATCATGTACGACTCGAGCGGATGACCGACCCGGTACCCCCCCAGGTTCTCGCGCCGCACGATCTCGTTGCGCGCCCGCTCCCGGAGCGCATCCAGGCTGACGAACGTCTTGTGACCGATCATGCGCGCCAGCGCCAACCCGAGGTGGGGGCCGGGCCCCGGGTAGTAGTCACCGTTGTCGAAGGCGGGATCGGCGACGATGGCGAACATCTGCTCGAAGTTGTGGAGCACCTGGAGGCTGGTGACCTCGAAACCGGCGGCGAGCGGGATGACCGTTTCCACCAGATCGGGGTACTTGGTGGCGAGTACGGCGGACATGAGCCCGCCCACGGAGCCCCCGATGACCGCATGGAGGCGGTTGATGCCGAGCGCTCGGACCAACCGGACCTGGGAGTCGACAATGTCGACGAGGGCGATGGCGGGGAACCGCGAACCCCAGGGCTCGCCCGTGGCGGGGTCGGTCGATGCCGGTCCGGTGGATCCGTAGCAACCTCCCAGATAGTTCACACAGATCACCGCCAACCGATCGGTGTCGATGGCACGCCCCGGACCGACGAACTCATCCCACCACCCCTGGTGCATCTCGTCGGTCCACCGTCCATCGATCCCCTCGACCGACTGGTTGATACCGGCGGCATGCTGGGACCCGGTCAGGGCGTGGAAGACGAGGATGGCGTTGTCCCTCTCGGGGGACAGCTCGCCGTACATCTCATAGGCCAGGGTCACCGCGGGAATGACCTCTCCGCGGTGAGTCACGAACTCACCGTCGAGGGTGAGATAGCGGGTCTCCACCGGGCCTACCGATCCAACCGCGTGCATTTCCTCTCCGTTCGTCATGCGCGCTCAGCGCCGCGAACGGGACAACCCGCCGTCGGCATCTCATCGTGTCAGGCATTGGCACCGTGCCGGCGTTGCCGCCGATCGGTTGCCGCGGAGTCGTAGGGCCTGTTCCCTCGCCCGCTCTGGATGAGCGCGTGGTGCGAGTGTGGCAGAACCCCCGCCATGCGGGCAAGTGGCGGTTCAACGCTTCGAAGGCGCCGGCGAACCCTCAGCGGCAACGATGGGTTTCGCCTCAGGACATGAGCCCCACCCAGTCGGTGCTGCCGGTCGGGGTGTGCGCTCTGGCGTAAGGATCGAAGATCCTTGCCAGGTCCTCGGGCGTGAGGCTCGTGCCGTTGTCGGCGACCTCGATCAGCACATCGTCGTCGTGGGTCCCGAGCTTCACCATTCGATCGGGTCCACTGTAGCGATGGGCATTGGTCACGAGGTTCCGAAGTATCTGACGGAATCTGAGGGCATCGCCGCACACCGACGGCACGTCCAATCCCTCGTCGAAGGCGAAGCCGGGAGGACAACTCTTCAACAGCTGGGCGATCTCTGAACCGGGGTCGAGTCGATCGTGCATCACCACCACCGCCCCGATGTCAGCCCTGGCCGCCACCGGCAGATCCTCGATGATGTTGGCGACCTGCTTGGACTCGTCCCTCACCACCGCCAACAGGTCGAGCCGCTCTTGCGGTGTGAAGGACCCGGCGTTGTCGACCAACTCGCTGGCGAAGCCGACCACTGCCGCAAGGGGAGTTCGCAACTCGTGCGACACCGAGGCGATGAACCGGTCCTTGGACCGGTTGGCCTCCTCGAGCTTGGACTGGATCGCCTTCAACTCGGTGATGTCGGCGACGGCCCCGATCCGTCGACCGTCCCGTTCTGGGTCGACGTCCCACCGGATCCGGCCCCACAGGGGGCGACCCCTGAGATCGCGGGTGTTGATGTCGGTATCCTGGCTGAGCCGACATTCGGACAGGTCGACGAGATGTCGGAGGTAGGCCTGCACCGACAGGTCGCTCACCACCCGGGCCCGTTCACGCGGTTGGTTGAAACGCTCGAACGCCTCGCTCACATCGGCGGCGCCGTAGAAGTCGACGGTCCGGGGCAAGCATCCAATCCGTATCGACCGTCAGTCGAGTCGACCAAAGCCGGCTTTCACCTGGTCGAGGATGGCTGCCCTGACCTCGGCGGGGTGATCCATCACCATGTTGTGACCGGATCCCGCCAATTCCACCACCTCGGCGGCGGGGAGTGCCTCCACCAGGACACGGCCGGCCCTGGGGTTGGCCATGACGTCGGCCGATCCAATCACCACTGTGGCGGGAGCAGCCACATCGGCGGCCCGCTCGGCAGCCCGATATGACGAGCACGCCGCCAGATCAGGTCCCAGGGACCGCTCGAGCTCACGCTCCGCCAGGCGTTCGGTGATGCCTCTGGTCCACGAGCCGGGCTGGGGATGATGCCCGTAGCGGTCGGCGCCGGTGTGCACCCAACCGGAGATGAGTTCGACGGCCAGATGGTGGCCCCGGTTGGCCGCATCCTGCAGGTCGGGGTGTACGGCCATCGTCCCAGCGGAACCGGTGAGCACGATCCCGGCCACCCGCTCGGGATGTGCAGCCGCTGCCTCGATGGCGATCAGCGAACCCATCGAATGCCCCACCACCACCGCCCGATCGACACCCACTGCGTCGAGCAGGCGGATGACCCAGGCCGCCATCTCGGGCACCGATGCCAGTACGTGGCCGCGGCTGCGTCCGTGCCCGGGGAGATCGACCGCCAGCACACCGATCCCGCCGTGGGCGAGGGAGCGGGTGTGGAATCGGAAGTGCGAGTGATCCTGGCCGGCGCCGTGGATCAGCACCACCACCGGAAGGGTCGGGTCGAACTCGACCCCGCCGGTATGGACGAAGACGTCGTGGCCGTCGATGCGGACGTCCATCGTCAACTCCGCTGGGAGGCCCGCAGCCCCCGGTTGAGGTCGGCGATGAGGTCGTCGGGGTCCTCGAGCCCCACCGAGACCCGGACCATTTCTTCCCCGATCCCCGCCTGGCGCAGTTGCTGGTCGGTCATCTGCTGATGGGTGGTGGAGCCGGGATGAATCACCAGCGATCTCAGGTCGCCCACGTTGGCCAGATGTGAGAACAGCTCCATCGCTTCGATGAACCGCCGACCCGCCTCCCGGCCGCCCTTGACACCGAACGAGAAGACGGCGCCGGCTCCCCTGGGCAACAGTTGCGCCGATAGGTGGCGATCCGGATGCGACGCCAGCTCGGGATAGGACACCCAGTCCACTGCGTCCGAGGCATCGAGGAACTCGACCACCCGCCGGGTGTTGGCGACATGGCGTTCCATCCGGACGTGCAGCGTCTCGAGGCCCTGGATCATCTGCGACGCCGTGTCGGGACCCATCGACGCCCCGAAGTCGCGCAGTCCTTCCGAGCGGGCCCGGGCGATGAATGCCGCCGGGCCGAACTCATCGGAGAAGTCGATGTCGTGATAGGCGGCGTAGGGCTCGGTCAACGTGGGGAACCCAGCCGATGACTCCCAGTCGAAGCGGCCCCCGTCCACCAGCACCCCGCCGACCACGGTGCCATGACCGCAGATGAACTTGGTGGCCGAGTGGAAGATGAGGTCGGCGCCCCACTCGAAGGGCCGGCACAGGTAGGGACTGGCGAAGGTGTTGTCGATGAGCAACGGGACCCCGGCGGAGTGGGCGATCCCGGCGACGGCTGCGATGTCGAGCACCACCATGGTGGGGTTGCCGATGGTCTCGGCGATCACGAGACGTGTCTCCGGGCGGATGGCCGCGGCCAGGCCCTCGTGGTCGCGGGGATCCACGAACGTGGTGCTGATCCCGAAGCGCGGCAGTGTGTGCATGAGAAGATTCACGGTGCCGCCGTACAGCGCCGACGAGCTGACGATGTGCCCACCCTCTCCCATCAGCGTCACGATCGCCAGGTGCAGTGCCGCCTGGCCCGATGCAGTCGCCACCGCCCCGACTCCCCCTTCCAACGCCGCCATTCGCTCTTCGAACACCGCCACGGTGGGGTTGGAGATCCGTGAGTAGATGTGGCCGGGAACCTCCAGGTTGAAGAGGGCGGCGGCATGGGCGGTGTCGTCGAACACGAAGGAGGCGGACCGGTACACCGGTGTCACCCGCGCCCCGGTGGTTGGGTCCGGACGCGCCCCGGCATGGATCGTCATCGTGTCGAACCCGGGACGGTCTGGCTTCACCATCCGCCAATCGTAGGGCGGAAGGACATCCACCCACCCCTTCGGCTCCGTATTGATGTCAATGGCGGCGGTAGCTGCCACATGAGGGCGGCCACGGCCGCCACCTTCCCATACCCTCCAGAGGAGATACACCAATGAAGACACGATCGATCGCGCTCGCCGCAGCACTGACCCTGACGTTGGCCGCCTGCGGCGCCGAAGAGGCCGCTGAAACGACCGTCGCCGAGAACCCGGAGACCACTGTGGCCGAGTCTGCGGAGACCACCATGGCAATGGTTGAGATGAACCTGGTCGAGGTGGCCGCCGAGGCGGGTTCGTTCACCACTCTGCTCGCCGCTGCCGAAGCCGCCGGCCTGGTGGAGACCCTGACGGGCGAAGGCCCCTACACGGTGTTCGCCCCGACCGACGAGGCGTTCGCCGCGCTGGAGGCGGGCACGCTCGACGCGTTGCTGGCCGATCCCGAGGCCCTGGCCGACATCCTGCTGTACCACGTGGTCCCCGGCAAGGTGATGGCCGCCGACGTGGTCGGGCTCGAGAGCGCCACCACCGCCCAGGGCTCTGACATCGCCATCTCCGTCGATGGCGACGCTGTGATGGTGAACGAGGCCAACGTCACCGCCACCGACATCGAGGCGTCGAACGGCGTCATCCATGTCATCGATGCCGTGATCCTTCCTCCCACGAGCTGACACCCGACGGGTGAACGCCCGTTCACGCATCGAGTCGATTGGGGCCCGGCGAACTCGCCGGGCCCCAATCGTCCGCTCACCGGCTTCGCACCACGCCTGGAACGGCGAGCATCCCGAGTTGTTCAATGAGATGGTCCGCAGCCACGTGACGGGCGGACCACTCCCCCAGGCGCCCATCCCGGCTTGACCCGTTCACGCTCAGCGCCGATCGGTCACCAGGACCCCACCCGAGATCACCACCACTGGACGCTCGAGCACCGCCGGATCAGAGATGGGGTCCCCGCGATAAGCGACGAGGTCGGCCGGCATCCCAGGTCGCAAACCCGATTCGAGACCCACTGCGGCGGCCCCCGCCTCGGAAGCACCGTCGATCGCTGCTTCCACCGGCAGCCCGAATCGGATCAGGGCCGACACCTCCCGGCCGATCAGCCCGGAGGCAACCGCCAGGTCCGAGCCCGACATCACCGTGACGCCGACCTCGGCCGCAACGGGAAGCAGCCTGCGCAGGTTGTCCAGACCCCGCCCGAGCAGCTCGGCACCCGAACTCCCCGACTTCATGGTTGCCGCCACCTCCTCGACCCGGAGGACGGTGGGCACCCACACACCGCCCCGACCGGCCAGGGCGACAAGGTCGTCGCCGTCGAGGAACAGGCCGTGTTCGATCGAGTCGACGCCGGCTCGAACGGCGGCACTCGCCACCCCGGGCGCCATCGTGTGCACCGCAACCCTGGTACCGGCCCGATGTGCGGCGGCTACGGCGGCCGCCAGCGCCTCCTCCCCGAAGTTGGGCAGCGCTCCCCGGCCGCGTCGAGGCCAGTCCCCCACGATCTTGATCCAGGGCCGGCCGGGGGCCATCCGCTCGACCTCGGCCACCAACCCGGTGTCGTCCACCACCCGCCCGAACCCATCCCAGTACCCATCGGCCGAACGAAGCATGGTGCCCGCCGCCACCACCCTGGGTCGACGTATCGCCCCGCTCGCCACCAGCTCCAGCACCGTGTCGTCTGCCCAGCCCTTGTCGAGGCAGATCGCAACGCCGCCCTCGGCGGCGGCCAGCGCCCGAGCGACGATGGCAGAGGGTTCTGCCTCACCCAGCTCGAGGTCGTCACCCGAGAGATGGGCATGGGCGTCGACCAGACCGGGAAGGCAGGTCAGGCTCCCCAGGTCGAACAGATCCGATCCGTCCGGCCCAGCCCAGCGGTCGCCGGCGACCGCCAGATCGAAGGTGGAACCGAACCTGTCACGCCCGCGAATCTGCATCGGGGCAGTATGGCGGCGGAGTTGGCCGCACAACCTCAGGAGCGAGGTTGAATGAGGCCGATGCGCCGACTCGCCGTCTTCGTCACCGTTGCCCTCGTGGCTGCTTCCTGCAGCCTGCTCGAGGTGGGGAGCGACACCTCTGCATCGGTCCCACCGGACACACTCCCGGTCACATCACCGGACTCCGCCGGCGCCACCGCAGCTTCGGACCCGACGACGGCAACAACTCTGTCGGACTGCACCGCCGCCCAGGCCGACATCGTGCTGCTGTGCGAGGCGGTCGACCTGATGCAGCAGCGCTATGTCGATCCCATCACCGATGACGAACTGGTCTCATCGGCACTGAATGCACTGAGTGAGCTGGCGCAGGCGGCCCCCTCAGACCGCGCCGGCGTGGCACTCGACTGCGACATCGCCGACGAGATCGCCCGCCCGGTCTGCCTGGCGATCGACGAGGCCGACCTCGAACCGCTGGCGGGCGTCGAGACGGCGCTGGCAGCGATGGCCTTCGACCTCGACCCCAACTCCGCCTACCTCGACCCCCAGGCTCTCTCTCTTGCCCAGGACGACACATCGGGGCAGGTGGAAGGCATCGGTGCCCTCGTCAACGCCGAGGACTCGACGACCGACGATCCGATCGAGGCCCAATGCCAGGTCATCTCCGAGAGCTGCCAACTGATCGTCGTGAGCACCTTCCAGGACAGTCCGGCCCAACGGGCGGGCCTGCTGCCGGGCGACGTGTTCGTGACCGTCAACGGCCGCCCGATCGCCGGACTGCAGATCGACGAGGTCACCGATCAGGTACGCGGCCCGGCAGGTACAGCAGTGACCGTGGGCCTCGACCGCGGCGGTGAGCTGCTGGAGTTCGACATCGTCCGGGCTTCGGTCGACATTCCCATCGCCGAATGGGAGATGGTGGGCGACATCGGCTACCTGCGCTTCAACCTCTTCACCGTCAACGCCGACGCCCAGGTCCGGGAGGCACTCCGCCAACTGCTGGCGGCCGGGGCGCGCGGCATCGTGTTCGACGTCCGCGACAACCCCGGAGGTGCGCTGCAGGCAGCCGTCGAGGTGACCAGCGAATTCCTCGCCGATGGCGAGGTGGTCAGAACCGAGTCCCCAGACGACGCCACCAGCTACCAGGTCACCGGCGACGGCGTCGCCACCGACCCCTCGCTCCCGCTCTGGATGGTGGTCAACCAGGGAAGCGCCTCCGCCTCCGAAGTGATGGCGGGCGTGCTCGGCGAGACCGGGCGGGCGGTGGTGCTCGGGGAGAACACGTTCGGCAAGAACACCGTTCAGCAACGCTTCCCGCTCGGCAACGGCGGCGCCCTCAAGCTCACCATCGCCCGCTGGGTCACCCCGGGCGGTCAGGACTTCGGCGCGGTCGGCATCGCCCCTGACATCGAAGCCGACTTCCCGTTCGACATGTCACCGACGGACGTGGTGGAGCGGGTCCTCGAGCTGGCGGGATGAGGCGGACGGGCGAGGGCAGCCGTCAGTAGGCCGCCTGGCAGAACCCGTGGTTGCAGTAGCCGTTGGGGTTCTTCGCCAGGTACTGCTGGTGGTACTCCTCGGCGTAGTAGAACGGCCCGGCCTCGGCGATCTCGGTGGTGATATCCCCGTACCCGGCGCCGGCCAGGGCCTTTTGGTAGCGGTCCCGGGATGCGAGCACCGCCTCTGCCTGGTCGGTGGTGGTGGTGTAGATGGCTGAGCGGTACTGGGTGCCGACGTCGTTGCCCTGCCGGTTCAGCGTGGTCGGATCGTGGTTCTCCCAGAACTCCTTGAGGAGCACGTCGATGCCGACCCGGACCGGGTCGTACACCACCAGAACAGCCTCGGTATGACCGGTCCTGCCCGTGCAGGTTTCCTCGTAGGTCGGGTTGGGGGTGGACCCGCCCGAATACCCGGCGGCGGTGGTCACGACACCCGGCTCCTTCCAGAAGAAGCGCTCGGCGCCCCAGAAACATCCCATGCCCACGATGAGCACCTCAGAGCCGTCAGGGAAGGGGGGGAGCATCGGTGCGCCGGTGACATGATGGACACCCGAGATCCGGAGCGGATCCGGGCGACCGGGAAGTGCGTTGTCGGCGGCGGGGATCTCTCGATTTCGTTTCGGGAACCACATCTCACCATGCTATTCACCCGTCTCGGCTAGCTCCGGGACCCCACGGATGTCTCACCGCGTTTGAGCACAACCCAGGGGCCTCATTACTCTCCACGAACGCACATGGACGTCAGGCGGGCCGCGCTGGCCCTGATCGTGCTCTCGCTCTTCACCACGTCTCTCCAGATCGGGGCCACTTCGGCGCGCGCCTCCACCGTGACCGAGGCGGAGCAGCGCGCCGACCAGGCCGAGTCCACCAAGGACGGCGCCTACGCCGTCGTCTCGGAGGCGGCAGAGAACCATGCGGAGATCGAAGCCCAGCTGTTCGAGGCGCTCAACAGACACGACGCCGCCGTCACCGCCCTGGCCGAGGCCAACCGCAGGCTCGAACTGGTGGGGCGGGTCCTGGTGGCCGCCGAGGCCGAGTCGGTGGGTGTGTCCGCCGAGCTCAGCGATCAGATCGTGGCGGCCTACATGCAGGCGGTGCTCACACCGGGGTCGATCGTGGTCGGCACCGACACCATCGAGCAGGCAATGGTGGTCGACCACGTGTTCAGCACCGGCCAGACCGACAACCTGGCCGAGCTCGACCAGTTGACCGTGCAGAAGTCCGACCTCGCCCGGCTTCGCACCGACCATGAGGCGGAACGTCTCCGCGTCGAGCAGCTCGAAGCAGAATTGGTCGTCGAGACCGAGAACCTCCAGCAGGTCTTCGAACAGGCGGACGCCGAGCTCGCCGCCGCCTACCAGCGTGCCGCCGACGCCGACGCCGCCTACCGGGCGGCCCTCTCCGACGTCGACCGGGCCCGAGCCGCCGAGGAGCAGCGGCGCCAGGAGGAACAGACCACCACCACGGTCGCCACGCCTGCTGACACCGGCGGGGGGAACGACGATCCCGACGACGGCGGGCCGGCAACCACGACCACCACCTCGCCACCACCGGCCGACGACCCGTCTCGCGACATTCGACCCGAAACAGAGCGATGGCGTTCGCTGGTGGCCGCCCATTTCCCGGCTGGGCGGGTCGACGAGGCCCTCCTCATCATCCAGTGCGAGTCCCTCGGCGATCCCGACGCCGTCAACGCCTTCAGTGGCGCCTCGGGGCTCTTCCAGTTCCTCCCCTCGACCTGGGCCGTCGCCAGTGTCAGCGCCGGCGTCGGTGATTCCTCAGTGTTCGACCCCACCGCCAACACCATCGCCGCTGCCTGGCTGTTCGGCTACTACGAAGCCAACGGCCGTGACGGATGGAGCCCGTGGACGTGTAGGTATTACCTGTAGCGAGCGGCTGCTGGCCACTGGCTCGGAACGTCCGACGCAACACGCAACACGCAACACGCAGGAACGCGAGCGACTATCCACCTTTTGCACATTGTGCAAAAGGTGGGTGAAACGCGTGCGTTCTGCACATTGTGCAAAAGGTGGGCGAACGCGTGCGCTCTGCACACTGAGGGTCAGCAGCGACGAGCGACGAGCGGCTTCCCACAAGCGTTGTGGAGCCGATCCGGTACGTTCTACCTTCCGGGGCGTTCTGCGTTCTGCCTGGCTGCTTTTCTGTTCGCGCACAGGAAACCCTCTCGAAACAGCGTTCGGGGATGCTGACGCCATCGAGCTCACGAGGGGGTCACTCATGGCGAATCACACGACGGTGATGGTCGGCACACACAGGTCACGGGACCTGGTGAACGGGGTAGCCGCCACGCTCAGGAGACTGGAACGCGACGCGCTGGGCGGCGCAGGCGCCATGGACGTGACCCCTGAAGGTGCGAGACGACGGCTGGATACCTTCCAGCGGTCACTCGCTCGTGCGCTGCAGCAGGCGCACCTGGAGACCGTGCAGGAGCTGACGTCGGGTTAGTCGGCGCTGCCGACGATCGACTTGGGGATGGCTCGTCCAGATTCCGCATCGAAGATGCGGGTCTTGTCGGGGGCCCACGTCAGCTCCAGCCGGTCACCGGACGACCAGCGCTCACCTGCCCTCGAAAGGGTGGCATAGGCCATGGCAGGGACGCTGCCCAACCCGAACCAGACGACGCCCGTGGGTTCCTCCACCCATCCGACGGTGGCATGCAGGACCCGGCCGAACGGCGTGCCCGGGGCGGCTCTCGTCAGATGTTCGGGACGCACACCGACCACGACGCGGCGACCCAACAGATGCTGAGGGACATCCTCTTCGGGCGATGCTGCGTCCAGGTCGATGTGATCGGTGCCGATCGCAAAGGCCAGACGCCCGTTCCACCGATCCACCACCGACGGGAACAGGTTCATCGGGGGCGATCCGAGGAAGCCCGCCACACGGGTGTCCAGGGGACGGTCGTACAACTCGGCCGGGGTCCCGATCTGGGCGATGGCGCCGTCGGCCATCACCACCAGGCGGTCGACCAGGCCGATCAGATCGTTCTGATCATTCGACGCAATCACGATGCCGATGTCGGGCCGCTCCGCCCGGAAGGAACGCAGCAGGTCCCGCAGGCCCTCGCGCCGGCGAACGTCCGCCTTGGAGAGGGGCTCGTCGAGCAACACGAATTGGGCCCGATCGCCGACCAGGGCCCGACCGACCGACACCGCCGCCCGTTCTCCGCTCGAGAGCTGATCGCTGCGCCGGGCGAGTATCCGCCACAAACCCATCCTGCGGGCGGTCCGTTCGATGCGCTCCGCCCGATCCTCGGGTCGATGGGAACGGGCCATGTCGAGAGGAAAGCCGAGGTTGCCCGCCACATCCCGATTGGTGTACACGGGATCGTCCTGGAGCGCCATCGTCACGAATCCGGACGGGACGGCGGCCGCTCCCCCGAATCTGACCGCCCCTTCGCTGGGTGCGGTCAGCCCGGCCATCAGCCGCAGGAGGGTCGTCTTGCCGGATCCCGAGGACCCGACCACCCCCATCACCTCACCGGTCCTCACCGAGAGATCCACCCCGAAGAGGAGTCGGCGACCCCCGACCGCGACGCTCACACCCTGGATCTCTATGACCGTCATCACATCCGACGCTATCACCGGCGCCTCACCCTGGCATCATGACCGCCATGCGCATCACGCCGGCCGCTCCGCTCCATGACGGCGCCAACTGGGACGGCTCCGCCACGACCATCGCCGTGACCGCCTTACACGCCGATCGGGTGGAGCTGTGTGTCTTCGACGAGCACGACACGGAGCACCGCATGGAGCTTCCCGAGTCCAACGACGGCCGCTACGCCGGGAGGGTCGAGGGCCTCACCCCCGGCACCGCCTACGGGTTGCGGGTGCACGGTCCATGGAATCCCGACGCCGGCCACCGTCACAACCCAAACAAACTGCTGCTGGATCCGTACTCGTTCGCCGTTTCGGGCGGGGTTCGCCCCTCACCGGCACTGGCGGGTCACATGCTCGCCGACCCCGCCCTTCCCAGCGCGCTCGACTCGGCGCCAAACACCATGCGCTCGGTGGTGGTGGACCGCTGGTACGACTGGGGTGACACTCCACGACCCGCCACCTCGCTGGCCGACTCGGTGATCTATGAAACCCACGTGAAAGGCATCTCGAAACGCCACCCGGGAGTGCCGGTGGACCTGCGCGGCACCTACGCGGGCCTGGCCCACGACGCAGTGGTCGACCATCTCGTGTCGCTCGGTGTCACTGCGGTGGAGTTGCTTCCCGTCCACCAGTTCGTCCAGGACCAGCATCTGCTCGAGACAGGCCGTCGCAACTACTGGGGCTACAACAGCATCGGGTTCTTCGCCCCGCACAACGAGTACGCCGCCGGCGACAACCCGGTCAACGAGTTCAAGTCGATGGTGCGGACGCTGCACTCCGCCGGGATCGAGGTCATCCTCGACGTCGTCTACAACCACACCGCCGAAGGCAACCACCTGGGACCGACCCTGTGTTTCCGAGGGCTCGACAACCTCACCTGGTATCGGCTCGAGCCGGATCGGGCCCGGTACCTGAACTGGGCGGGAACCGGTAACACCGTCGACGCCTCGCATCCGGTGCCACTCACCCTCATCCTCGACAGCCTGCGCTACTGGGTGACGGAGATGGGTGTCGACGGGTTCCGCTTCGACCTCGCCACCATCCTGGGACGCACCCATCACGATTTCGACCCACTCGGTGCCTTCCTCGGAGCAGTGGTCCAGGATCCGGTGCTGCGCCAGGCGAAGCTCATCGCCGAACCCTGGGACGTGGGTCCCGGCGGGTACCGGGTGGGCGGCTTTCCCGCCCGGTGGAGCGAGTGGAACGACAAGTACCGGGATGTGGTGAGGGACTTCTGGAAGGGCACCGAGTCGCGCCTCGCCGAGTTCGCCACCCGCATCACCGGCAGTTCCGACGTCTTCGGGCACTCCGGGCGAACCCCGATCGCGTCAGTGAATTACGTCACCAGCCACGACGGATTCCCCCTGGCCGACGCCGTCAGCTACGAGCGGCGCCACAACCACGCCAACGGCGAGAACAACCAGGACGGCCATCGGGACAACCGGACGTGGAACGGCGGTGTGGAAGGCCCCACCTCCGACGCCCGCATCCTGGCGTTGCGAGGCCGCAGGCGGCGCACCATGCTCGCAACCGTGCTGCTCTCCCAGGGTGTGCCGATGATCCTGGGAGGCGACGAGATCGGTCGCACCCAGGGCGGCAACAACAACGCCTACAACCAGGACAACGAGACGTCGTGGTACGACTGGCATGCCGCCGACGCCGACATCCTCGCCTTCACCACAGCCGTCATCGCCCTGCGCAGAAGCCACCCCACCTTTCGCCGCAGCGCCTGGCTGCACGAGCACGCCGATCCCGGTATCGACCACGTGGGGTGGTTCACACCGGCGGGATCGGAGATGCGCGAGCCCGACTGGCGGGCGCCGTTCGCCCGGTCCGTCGCCCTCTACCTTCGGGGCGACGTCATCCACACCGCCACCGGCACCGTCTCCGACGACGACTTCCTGCTGCTATTCAACGCCTACGACGAGCCGCTGGAGTTCGTACGGCCGGTCGAGATCGACGGAGACAACTGGGAGGCCGTGCTCGACACGGCCGTCTGGCCCGACGTCGGCCCCGTGGCCGAGACGCTGGAGGTCGGCGAGTACGGGATGGTTGTGCTCAAGCGGGCTCGCCGCTGAGACGAGTCGGCAGCGGATCGAGCCCCGTGACCTCCGGTGGGTACTCCGAGGTGGACGCCGCCATTTCGGCGATCAACGACGGGTCGCTGTCCCGTCGACGGTCATCGGAGCCTGGTCGGAATGGGCGGCCGCCCTACTCGAGCACCATGTTCTTCTGGACCGCCACGATCCCGTTGGCCGAGAAGTCGAGGCCGCGTGTCTCGTCGACGGCCCGGTCGACACCCAGCTCGGTGCCCGGCATGACGACCGCCTTCTTGTCGAGGATGGCGTTGCGAACCGTGGCGCCGGCGCCGATACGAACACCTTCCAGCAGCACGCAGTTCTCGACCACCGCACCCGGTTCGACCCGCACCCACGGCGACAACACCGAGTTACGGACGTAGCCGCCCGATACGACGACACCGTTCGAGAGCAACGAGTCCGCCACCTCCCCCGCGCCGTACTCGGCGACCGCCACCACCTTGGCGGGCGGAGCGGTGTATGAACTGGTGTAGATGGGCCAGTCGTCGTTGTAGAGGTTGAACACCGGGTCCACCGACACCAGATCCATGTGGGCGTCGAAGTAGGAGTCGAGCGTTCCCACGTCACGCCAGTACGCCTTCTCCCGTTCGGTCACGCCGGGTACCTGGTTCTCGGTGAAGTCGTAGACGTGGGCCTCGCCCTTGGCGACCAGGGCGGGGATCAGATCGCCACCGACGTCGTGCCGGGAGTCGTCGCGCAACGAGTCCTCGTGCACCAGGTCGAGCAGCGCCTCGGTGCTGAACACGTAGTTGCCCATCGACACCAGCGCCTCGGTGGGATCGTCAGGGGTGGGCTGGGGATCGGACGGCTTCTCCCTGAAGCGTTCGATCCTGGTGGTCGGGCCCCGCTCGATCACCCCGAACGACGGCGCCTCCTCGATCGGAACCCGAATTCCGGCCACCGTGACACCGGCACCGCTCTCGAGGTGGTGATCGAGCATCTGACGGGGATCCATCCGGTAGATGTGGTCGGCCCCGAACACGAAGATGTAGGCGGGCTTCTCGTCGTCGATGATGTTGATGTTCTGGAGCAGGGCATCGGCCGACCCGAGGAACCAGCGTTTCCCCATCCGCATCTGGGCGGGGACGGAGGTGACGTAGTAACCGAGGAGGGTGGACATCCGCCACGTACGGGCGAGGTGGACGTTCAGGCTGTGGCTCTTGTACTGGGTGAGCACCACGATCTTGCGGTAGCCGCCGTTCACCAGATTCGACAGCGCGAAGTCGATGAGCCGGTAGTGCCCACCGAACGGGACCGCCGGTTTGGCGCGATCCCTGGTCAACGGCATCAGGCGTTTTCCCTCGCCTCCCGCAAGCACCATGCACAGCACGTCCCGGGGTGGCAGCGACTGGCTCACGTTCGATCGTCCTCCATGTGGGTTGGAAGCCAAAGGTAGCGGAGAGCGACGAGCCACGAGCAACGAGCAACGAGCGCTGTGGAGCCGATCCGGTACGTTCTACGTTCTACGTTCTACCTTCCGGGCGTTCTGCGTTCTGCTTTCCGGCCGGCAGCTACTCCGCCTCCTGCATGAACGTGACCGACATCGGTGGTACCGACAGCACGATCGAATGTGACATGCCCTGGATCGGGGTGTCGTCGGCGTGGACGTCTCCCGGTACCTGGCCGGAGCCGCCGAACTCGGGGGCGTCGGAGCAGGCGAGGGTGGTCCAGCGACCGCCGGTGGGGACACCGACCCGGTAGTCGTGCCACACCTCGGGGGTGAAGTTGGCGAGCACCAGCACGGGGCGGTGGCCTTGGGCGGAACGAAGGAAAGCGATGGTGGACCGGCTGGCGTCATCGGCCTCGATCCACTGAAAGCCCTCGGAGCGGACGTCGTTGACATGCAGGGCGGGTGTGGTCCGGTACAGATGGTTGAGGGTGGCGACCCAGTCGAGCACGCCCCGGTGCATGGGATGGTCGAGCAGGTAGAACGGCAGTTCGCCGGCGTGGTTCCACTCGGAGGGGTCGCCGATCTCGGTTCCCATGAACACCAGCTTCTTGCCGGGAAGCGCCCACTGGTAACCGAGCAGCGACCGGAGGCCGGCGAAGCGCCGCCACTCATCGCCCGGGTTCTTGCTCACCAGCGACCGCTTGCCGTGCACGACTTCGTCGTGGCTGAGTGCAAGCACGTAGTTCTCGGTGAAGGCGTAGACCCCGCGGAAGGTGAGGAGCCGGTGGTTGTCGGCGAACCCCCGGTAAATGGGGTCGAGGGCGATGTAGCGCAGGGTGTCGTTCATCCACCCCATGTCCCATTTGAAACCGAAGCCGAGCCCGCCGGTGTCGGTGGGTCGTGTCACCGACGGCCAGGCGGTGGACTCCTCGGCGATCACCTGGACGTCGGGGAACCGCCCGTACACCGATGCGTTGAGCTGGCGCAGGAAGTCGACGGCGTCGAGGTTCTCGCGTCCGCCGAGCTGGTTGGGGATCCACTCCCCTTCCCGTCTCGAGTAGTCGAGGTACAACATCGAGGCGACCGCGTCGACCCGCAACCCGTCGACGTGGAACCGGTCGAGCCACGAGTGCGCCGAGCTGAGCAGGAACGCCTTCACCTCGTTGCGGCTGTAGTTGAAGATATACGAGCCCCAATCGGGGTGATACCCCTGCCGGGGGTCGGCGTGCTCGAACAGGTGGGTACCGTCGAAGAAGGCGAGACCGTGGCCGTCGACGGCGAAGTGGGATGGAACCCAGTCGAGGATGACACCGATCCCACGCTGGTGGAGGATGTCGACGAAGGCGCAGAAGTCCTCGGGCGTTCCGAAACGCGAGGTCGGGGCGAAGTACCCGAGCGACTGGTAACCCCACGAGCCGTCGAAAGGATGCTCCATCACCGGCATCAATTCGATGTGGGTGAAGCCGGTCCGTTCGAGGTGGTCGGCCAGCCCGACGGCGAGGTCGCGATAGTTCATCGAGTGTTGCCGCGACCACGATCCGAGATGGCACTCGTAGATCGAGATGGGGGCGTCGAGGCGGTTGTTCGATCCCCGGGATGCCATCCAGTCGCCGTCGGACCACCGGTAGTCGAGGTCCCACACCACCGAGGCGGTGAGCGGGGGCGTCTCGGCGTGGAGGGCGAACGGATCGGCCTTCTCCAACACCTGCCCGGTGGCCGAGGTGATCGAGTACTTGTACCGGGCG
Source organism: Acidimicrobiia bacterium (assembly GCA_050329955.1). GTDB lineage: Bacteria > Actinomycetota > Acidimicrobiia > Spongiisociales > ZC4RG35 > JAOUGY01. Next base: position 36,564 of record JBHJOH010000175.1, read on the forward strand.
CCGGGCCCCACCGAGGCAACGGTCGCCTCCCACACCCCTGACTCGGAGGGGTACATGGGGTTGGCGGAGGCGTTCCATCCGTTGAACTCGCCGACCACAGCCACCGAGTGGGCGTTGGGCGCCCACACCCGGAAGCTGGTGGCGTCGCCACCTTCACGATGTGACCCCAGTACCTGGTAGAGGTTGTGGTGGGTCCCGCTGTTGAACAGCCAGCGATCGTCTGACGTGAAAGAACGGGCCATGAGAGGAGGCTAACGCGAACACCGACGTCGGGACGGACGGGTGTCAACGGGCTACGAGAGCTTCTTGACCTCTTCGAACGGGGTCTTCTGCTTGAAGAGGTGTTCGGGCACTTCGGCCCCGACCCGGATCAACGAGATGCGCCAGCGGGGTGACGACCCGAGCGCCCAACGGAGGAAGTCAACCGAGGTTCGCCCGATGGTCTCGCCGCCGGAGGAGGCCTCGACCCCGAGGATTAGTCCGAGACGCTCCGGCATGATCGAAACCGCCGCCTTGGAGAGCGCCGAATAACCGACCCTGATCAGCGGGGGGAGGGGCGGTTTCTGCAGGAATTCCATGGTTTCGACCATGCCCGGGGAGGGGCCGAGCTCGGGATGATCGGCAACCCAGTCGGACAGCTCGGCTGCGGTCAGCGGCAGCGGGTCGGCGTCGAGCAGTGCACCGATCCGGGCCTGTTCGGCCACGAACCTGTCCGCTTCTTCGACTGTGAGCACCCGGCTTCCGAACGCCTGATTGGCGGCCAGGAACGACTCGGTCAACGAGTTGTGAACCCAGGCGGCGAAACGCGGGGTCCCGGCCGAATAGGCGATGTCGCGGTGGGATCTGCCGTGGACCGGGACGTGCGCCCGACGCACCATCGCCACCGCCTCCTCCACCTCGGGCATGGCTCCGTAGGACGTTGCCGTCACGTAGTTGGAGGTACGCGACAGACGACCGAGGGGGTCGGTCCGGTAGGTGGAGTGGTCCTTGACCCCTGCCACCACCTCCGGATGGGCGGCCTGGATCATGAGCGCCCGGATGCCCCCGACGAACGCCGCCGGGTCGCCCATCACCTCCCAGGTCACCGACCCGGGACCGAACAGACCCGTATCGCCCCGGTAGTCCAGCGTGTGTTCCAGCGGATCGTCTGCATGGGCGAACAGACCGGTGGTATTGGCCACCACACGCCTCCGCAGGCCATCGAGAGGTGTCATGTACTCAGTGTCTCATCAGTACCGGGAAATGGTGAACCGGCGCCCCTCAGGCAACCTTCCGCACGAGCAGCGGAGGGTCGGAGGTTCGGCGCCAGGACCTCCAGCAAGTCGGCGGCGGCGGTGACGATCGCCACCGCCTCGTCATCGGCGTAAGCCCTGACCGTCAGATACATATTGTCGGCAAAACCGGCCAGGGCGAGCACCTGCTTCCACACCTCGGGTCCGTAGACGGTTTCGGTGAAGCGTTGAGCTCTGTGTGGATGGGGCCGTGCATGGATTCCTCTGGGTGGCGCCGATGATTGTCCCGTCGGCCGCCCCTCCCAGCGGGCGAGCACACACCGGTCGTGGCCGACGGTTGTGCGGTGTCGCATCGGCCTGGTTGGCTGGCAGCATGACGGGAGCTGACGCGTTCGTGATCGTGGCCACGGGGGTCGCCTGGTGGTCACTCGTCCCGCAGATCGTCAAGCTGCTCCGCACCGGCGATGCTTCCGGGGTGTCGACCGCCTGGCCGACGATCGGACTGGTTTCCAACCTCGGATGGACCGCTTATCTGCTCGGGCAGACGCTATGGGCGGCGGTCCCTTCCACGGCGGTGATGACCATCTTCTACGGCCTGGTGATCTGGGCGCTCGCCCGAACCGGGACGGCCGGCAGGCTCCGCCCGGGGCTGGGGATGGGAGCGTTGTGGGCGGTGGCCCTGGGATCGACCGGTGCCTTCGCCGGCGTCGACGCCATGGGTGTAGTCCTGGCGTCGTCGTATGTCGTGCAGTTCACTCCGCCGGTGCTGGCCGCCTGGCGCAGCGATCGTCCGAGCGGCGTGTCGGCTGGCACCTGGCGCCTGATCGTGGTCGAGTCCGCCCTGTGGGGAACCTACGGCTGGTGGAACTCCGATCGCCCGATCGTGATGTACGCCGTGGCCGGAGTGGTGGGCGGTGGACTGATTCTGGCCCGTCAGGCCTCGGCGACCAGGGCTCCGGCTCGGGCCTTCGGGAGTGACACCACGAAGCAGGTGTGACTTCCCCGGCGCCGGTATTGGAGGTCACCGCCCATGAGGCGTGCCAGTTGGAGCGAGACCGACAGCCCAAGACCCACCGACGACGGGTTGGCCTGGCCACCGGCGGCACGTCCGTAGGGTTGGAAGATCTCCTCGAGCGACTCGAGTGGCACCCCTTCGCCGTCGTCGACCACACTCACCTCGACCATGCCTCCCCGGGATGACAACTCGACCCAGATGTTGGAGCCGCCGTAGCGGACGGCGTTGGTGAGCAGGTTGCGCACGATCTGGCGGAGCCGGAGCCCATCGGCTTCTACGGTGATCGATTCGCCCCGGGGAATGGTGTCGAGGGTCTTGCTCCCCGCCTTCCGGGTGTGACTGACGAGCACGGGTGCCAGCGCTTCGGCGACGTCGAGCGTGGTGGGTTTCACGACCAGGGTTCCGATGTCGGCTCGGGCGGCGATCAACAGGTCCTCGATGATGTTGCCCATCTCGGTGCTCTGTTCATAGATGTGGCCGAGAAACTCGTCCAACTCCTCCGCCCCGAACAGGTCCCGATTGTTGCGGAGTTCCTGGGCGAGGCCGACGATGCCGGTGAGGGGCGTGCGGAGCTCGTGCGACACCGAGGCGATGAACTGGTCCTTGGAGGCAACCAGCTCCTCGAGCCGTTCCTTCAGCCGGGTGACCTCCGACAGTGAGTCCTCCAGGCGCCCGTTCTCGAGCGACACGCCGAGGCGGCCGGCGAGCGTCTCGAGGATCTTGAGGTCACGTTGGTTGAACTGGCCCACTTCGCTCAGAGGATCGGCCACCATGATCACACCGGTGTGCCGGTCTCCGGCCAGCAGAGGAGCGACCATCACGACATTGGTGGGGGCGGGCATCAAGCCATCCCAATCGCCTGGGCCGCCCGCCTTCATGATGGCGCCCTCAGTGGAAACCAACACCTCAGGCCAGGCACCCCTCGTTCGGTCGAAGACGAATGGTGTCATCACCTCGACGTTGCCGGCGGTGGCGACGGTGCGGTAGCTGAGCGGCCCATCCGAGGCCAGCAGCACGTAGGCCGTCTCCGCCTCGAACAGCTCACGGGCGCCGGTGGCAGCGGCGGATACGGCATCTTCGATGAGCGGTGCCGCGTGCAGCGCCAGTGTCATTTCGTACAGCGCTTCGATGCGCGCCCGCTCGTCGCGCTGGTCGGTGTAGGCGCGATAGGCGATGAACAGGATGAAGGTGGGCACCATCGCCAGCCAGGCCGATTCGGGGTGGAGCAGGAAGATCGTCACGAGTAGCAGCGCCAGCCCGGCGTTGATCGAGCCGGCAACCAGCCCGAACATGACCACCGCGGCCAGCTCGTTGGGGCGGATTACCCCGCCGGTGAGGCGGATGGCTCCGGTCACCAGGGCATCGGCGACGGCGAAGGCGGCCCAGGTCCCGGCGAAGGCCCCGATCCATCCGGGCAGCCCGATGGGATCCCCCGGCCCGACGACGAGCTTGAAGACCGCATGAGCAACCACTGCCTGGGCAGCGAAGGCCACCACGTTGAAGAACAGTTTCAGACCCCGCTGTCGTCGCACGACGGTGAGGGCGAAGAGGTTGCCGACCACCACCGCGGCGACCAGATCGACGGTGCCCGCCAGGAACATGCCCAGCACCATGGGTACATCGCTCAGAGAGAACGAGTGGGCGTCGCGGCGGAACCGGAAGTGGACAACTGCCAACTCGGCCACGGCGAACAACGGCGCCAGCACGTACCAGGACACGTCCATCGAGCGGGGACTGATGGGGAGGGCGTTCACCAACGGGAGGAGCGCCAGGATGCATGCCACAACGACCCCTCCCAGCAGGGCGACACGTTGGGGTCCCGTCAGAGCAATCTCGAACACCCGGCCCGACCCGTCGGGTCCACGTGCCGAAGGAGCCCGGCGGACCCCGCCGGCTTTCGGTTGCGTTGCGCTCACCTAGTACCTATCGGCAGGAAGTTCGGAATTGCCAACGACAATCGGAAGAAACTGGGTGTCCCTCCCCCGCTGCTTCGAGGCCGCTTCGATCAGCTGGAATCGTCGCCGTGGCCGGCGCCGCCGGTCATCCCCCGGAATCGCATCGGTGGTCGCCGGCGGGCGACGTTGGCGTCCAGCTCCTCGGTGCAGTCGAACGCCGCCGTCGCCGCCGCCAGGGACGTGCCGGAGCCGAGACGAAGAGGTTCTGAGCGACACGTTCGACGGGATGGATCAGCTCCTCGGGCACCACCGAGGCGAGGCTCCCACTGTCTCGAAGCCTCCATGCCGGCGGGCCTGCCCGGCCCCATTGGCTGTCCGTTGGCGATCGACACCAATAGGATCACGCCCCATGAAGATGACCCCCGTTCTCGCCGATGCGTTCAATCGCCAGATCACCCTGGAGCTCGAATCGTCGCTCGCCTATCTCCAGATGGCCGCCTACTTCGACACCCGCAGCCTGAAAGGCATGAGTTCGTGGATGCGGGTGCAGTCCGAAGAGGAGCGGGCCCATGCGCTCAAGTTCTTCGACTACGTGTTGAGCCGCGGCAACGACGTCTCTCTGGGATCGAACGAAGCTCCGGCGGCCGACTTCGACAGCCCGGCGGGCGTCTTCGAGCTGGCACTGGCCCAAGAGCGGAAAGTGTCCGCCTCGATCTCCGAGCTGTACAGGACGGCCAGCGCCGAGACCGACGCCGCCAGCTTCCCGTTGCTCCAGTGGTTCCTCCAGGAGCAGGTCGAGGAGGAGGCGACCGTCTCGGCGATCCTCGACCAGCTGCAATTGATCGGTTCCGACGGCGGCGCCCTCCTCATGCTCGACCGGGACCTGGCAGGCCGAAGTCCGGAAGCCGCCTCGGCGGAGTGACCGTCCGCCCTGTCCACGCCCCGACACCGCCTCACGCACGGTCCTAGGCTGAAGGAGACGCACGAGGAGGGCGCCTGATGGCCATGAAGATCACGTATTCGACGATGTCGGCGGACAACGAGGAGCTGCACACCCTCTACGACCAAGGCATCGAGGCAGCCCGTGGAATGCTCGGGCACACTCACCCCTTCTACGTGAACGGGGAGGAGCGCTTCACCGATGCCACCTACGAGGAACGCTCTCCTACCGACTCCGACATCGTCATCGGTCGGTACTCACAAGCCACCGCCCAGGACGTTGACGACGCCGTGACGGCGGCCAAGGCCTTCCAGCCCACCTGGGCCGCTACCGACTGGCGCCAACGGGTGGCCCTTCTGCGCACGGCGGGCGACATCCTCGAGGAACGGCAGTTCGAGATGGCGGCCCTCATCGCCTTCGAGGTCGGGAAGAGCCGGCTCGAAGCGCTGGGCGATGTCGCCGAAACCGTCGAGTTCTTCCGGTACCACACCCATCAGATGGAGCTCAACGACGGCTACGTTCGACCGCTCGGCCAGCTCTCCGCCCATGAACGCAACACTTCGGTGATGCGGCCTCACGGAGTGTGGGGCGTCATCTCCCCCTTCAACTTCCCATTCGCTCTGGGCGCCGGGCCGGTGATCGCGGCGCTCGTCACCGGCAACACCGCGGTGCTCAAGCCTTCGAACGTGGGCGCCATCGCCGGGGTCGAGCTGTACAAGGTGATGCGCGACGCCGGCATCCCCGCCGGCGCATTCCATCTCATCACCGGTGCGGGACGCATCGCCGGTGACGCCCTCGTGCACCACCCCGACGTGGCCGGCTTCACCTTCACCGGGTCCTACGACGTGGGCATGTCGATCTTCCGGGGCTTCTCCGGTGCCATCCCCAAACCGGTGTTGGCCGAGATGGGCGGCAAGAACCCGGCCATCGTCACCAGGACCGCCGACATCGAAGCCGCCGCCGAAGGCGTCATGCGCGGGGCGTTCGGGTTCGGTGGCCAGAAATGCTCGGCCACCTCGCGGGTCTACGTGGAACGTGAGGTCTTCGACGAGTTCGTGGACACCCTCGTTCAGAAGACCGCCACCCTCACGGTGGGCGACCCACTCGACCGCTCGATCTCCATGGGTCCGGTGATCGACGGGCAGGCCATCGACCGGTTCAGGGACTCGGTCTCGGAGGTCGAGAACGCCGGCGGCACGGTGCTTCATGGTGGCAAGGTGCTGGCCGACGGTGACATGGGTCGCGGTAACTTCGTGGAGCCCACCGTGGTGACGGCCCCGATGGAGTCATGGGTTTGGTCGCGTGAGCTGTTCATGCCGTTCCTGGTGGTGGGCCCGGTCGACTCGCTCGACGAGGCGCTCGATCGCGCCAACGACACCGAGTATGGGCTCACCGCCGGAATCTTCGCCGGAACCCAGGCCGAACTCGACACCTTCTTCGATCGGATCGAGGCCGGTGTGACCTATGCCAACCGCCGGGCGGGAGCAACCACCGGGGCATGGCCCGGCATCCAGAGCTTCGGCGGTTGGAAGGGCTCAGGCACCACCGGTACCGGGTTCAGCCCCTGGTACGTCCGTCAGTACCTGCGCGAGCAGAGCCGTACCGTGGTCGAGTGAAGATCCTGGTCACCGGTGCCACCGGCGTCCTCGGGTCGCTGGTGGCCGACGAGGTTCGAACGCGGGGCCTGGCGATCCGCACCGCAGCCCGCTCCGGCGCCGACGTTGTGATGGACCTGAGCTCCGGGTCGGGGTTGGAGGACGCCACCACCGGCATCGACGCCGTGATCCACTGCGCCACCGACCCACGCCGCCACCGCAAGGTCGACGTCGCCGGCACCCGCCGCCTGCTGGCACTGGCCGGCGTCCCCGTCGTGCTCCCGAGCATCGTCGGCTGCGACGTCATCCCGCTTGGGTACTACCGCTCCAAGCTCGCCACCGAGGAACTGGTCACGGCGCACAGACCCGGCTTCACCATCCTGCGTGCAACCCAGTTCCATCAGTTCGTGTGGAGCCTGCTCGACCGACTGGCCCGACCCCCGCTGATGGTCGTCCCCCACGACACCCGGTTCCAGGTGATCGACCCGGCGGCGGTGGCCCGGATCCTGGTGGACGCTGCCGTCACCGGCCCCTCCGGGCGGCTCGCCGACACCGGCGGGCCCTTCGCCTACGACGCCCGCGACCTGGCCCGCTCGGTGCTCACCGCCACCGGTAGGGAGCGCCCGATCTTCAGGTTCAACCTGCCCGGCCTCGCCGGTGCCGCCTTCCGTGCCGGAGGGAATCTCACCTCCCGTCGAGACCAGGATGGTGAGACATGGAACGAGTTCGTGTCGAGGACGGTCAACGGTCAACTGTGAACCGTCAACGGCTCATGCCCTTCGACCCGCCACGTCCGAATGACCCTCGGCGAGGTCGTCGAGCTTCCGCTGGGCGAGGCGGAGGTGGCCCGACACGCTGAACCCCTGGGCCAACCCGCCCACCACGTCGGCAGCCTTGAGACGCTCCACGGCGGTGCGTGCGTGGGCGGCGGCGCGTTCCAGTTCCTCGGCGATCTCGATGAAGTCGGCTTCGATTCCGAGCATCTTGCGCGGTGGGGCGCTGACCGTGGTGTCGGCCGCCTCGGCCTCTTCCTCGGCCACTTCGGGCGGTCCGGCGGCGATGACGGCCTTGGCCTCTTCGATGGTGAAGCGACCGTGGGTGACTTCGCGGCCCACCACCACCCCGTCGAGACGCCGACCGTTGGCGGTGATGGCGATGAGCTTGCGCAGGTCGTCGAGGTTGCGGACACCGCCGGCGGCGATGACCGGCTGGTCGACGGTGGCGAGCGACTCGGAGATGATCTTGAAGTCGGGGGCCTCCTCGAGGGCATCCCGACCGGCTTCGGCGATCAGGAACGACGCCACCCCGGCCGAGGACATCTCGATCAGGACCTCTTCGAGGTACCGGCCCGAGTTCATCGTCCAGCCTCGGGTGGCGATCTCCTCGTCGGGACGCACGTCGAGCGACACCGCGATCTTGCCCGGGTTCTCCCGGCACAGGTCCCACACCATGTTCTGGTCCTCGATGGCGGCGGTGCCCATCACGATCCGCCACGCTCCGGCGTCGATCAACCGGGCCGCCTCCACGTGTGAGCGGATGCCGCCCGCCACCTGCACCGGAACCCCCGCTTGGGAGAGAATGCGATCGATGAGGGCCCGGTTCCGGTAGTCGCCGTAGGCGGCGGCGTCGAGGTCGACGAGGTGAATGCGGTCGGCCCCGGCCCCCACCCACGCCTTGGCCCGCCCCAACGGGTCGGCATCGAGGGCGATGGCGGTCGCCACGTTTCCATGGGGCAGACGAACCGAACGGCCGTCGAGGATGTTGACACGCGCATAGAGATCCATGCCGGG
>JBHJOH010000176.1:0-22804 GCA_050329955.1 Acidimicrobiia bacterium
AAGCTCGAAGCTCGAAGCTCGAAGCTCGAAGCTCGAAGCTCGAAGCTCGAAGCTCGAAGCTCGAAGCTCGAAGCTCCTGAGAGGCTAAGTTCCCCACCATGCCCGTCGACCTGCACACCCACTCCAGCGCCTCTGACGGGTCCGACTCCCCAACACTGCTGGTGCACAATGTGGCGGCGGCGCGGATCTCGACATTTGCCCTCACCGATCATGACACCACCGAGGGACTCGAGGAGGCCAGAGCCGCCGCCGAGGTGGCGGGTATCGGGATGATCCCGGGAGTCGAGCTGTCGCTGGAGTGGGACAAGGGTGGGATGCATCTGGTGGTGCTGTGGCTGGGGCCGACGTCGGGTCCACTCCAGGACCGGTTGGCGGGCTTGCAGGCGTCCCGTGCCGGCCGTAACGAGCGCATGGTGGGCCGGCTGCGGGAACTGGGGATGGACATCACCCTCGACGAGATCGAGGCCGAGTCGGGCGGGGGAAGCACCGGCCGCCCCCACATCGCGGCGGTGATGGTCCGTAAGGGATACGTGCAGAACATTCCCGCCGCCTTCGACGAATACCTGGCGGCGGGGCGTCCCGCCTATCTGGGCCGCGAGCGGCTCACGCCCGAGGAGGGCATCGGGCTGGCTCGGGCTTCCGGGGCGGTGCCGGTGCTGGCGCATCCGCACACCCTGGGCGTGGACAACCGGTTGGAGATGGCCGACCTGATGGAACGGTTGACGGCGGCCGGGCTGATCGCAATCGAATGCCACTACGGCTCCTACGAGGCGCCGGGCCGGGAAGGGCTGGTGAAGATGGCTGGCCGCTTCGGGCTGCTCCCATCGGGTGGCTCCGACTACCACGGCTCGTACAAGGAGGACGTGGCGCTCGGGGTGGGACGAGTGGGGATTCCGGTGCCGGACTCGGTGCTCGAGGACCTGGCGGCCGCCCGCACAGCGGCGCCATGACCTCCCGAACTCGTCGGCTGGCGGTTGTCCTGATGGTGGCGGCACCACTGGCAGAGGTCATCCGGCATGCGGTTCTGTTCGCCGGGATGGGCGCCACCGCCGACAAGGATCTCTTCGACGCCGCCTGGACGATTCCCGACCTGATGGTGCTGGCCCTGGCCGGCCCCTACCTGACGCTGGCGCTGGCGCCGGCGCCGGGCAACGTGTTCGGCTCCGACCGGGAAACCATCCGGACCACCACCGCCGTGGTCCGCCTGGTGTCGCTGGTGGTGGTGACGCTGACGGCGTTGGGCGTCGCCCTCTCCAACCAGCTGGCCGGCGTCGTGTTCCCGCGGGTTGCCGACACGGTTGCGTTGGCCGGTCTGATGCGGGTGGCCTTCGCCGCCGCCATGTTCGTGACGCTCGGCGGGGTGCTGGCGGCGGCGGCGTCGACACGCCGTGACGGGTGGCTCGTTTGGATGCCCGGTGTCCACCTGCTGGGCGTGGTGGTGGGTGGGCTGGTGGCCGACGGCCCCGAGTCGTACGGGTGGGGACGGCTGGGCGGTTCGGCGGCGGGCCTGATACTGGCGGCGGTGATGGCGAGCCGGGCCGGAGTGACCTTCGAGTGGACCACTCCCCGGGCGCATCGGTCGCTCCCCGGACGGTGGCGGACGGCGCGGCCGATGATCGTGATGGCGGTGCTGTTCGGGTCCGGGGCGGTGTGGATCCGTGTCGCCGGTCAGTTCGCCGGTGAGGGATCACTCGGTGTCATCGCCGCCGTCCACGCCCTGGTGGTGCTGTTGGCGGCCATCGTCGGAACGCACGGGCTGGCGTCGCCGCCGATCGTGTCCGACAATGCCTGGCTGCGAGCGGCCGAGTCCGCCGCCGTCAGACTGGTGATCACCCGGTCACTGCTGGTGGCGGTACTGGTGGGTTCCCTGGCCCATCCGATCACCGGTGTCGCCTACCAGTGGGGCTTGTTGTCGCCGGAGGCCACCGACACCGCCGCCATCCTGCTGATGTTCGTGGCCCCGGCGATCCCGCTGGTCGCCGCCGCCCCGCTCTATCTGCGGGTGTGGGCCGGACGGCGACGAGCAGCAGCCATCACCGGGCTGGCGGGCGCGGCGGTGGCGGTGGCCGCCACCTGGGCGGGCTCACAGACGCTCGGGTCGAGTGGGGTGGTCCTGGGCTGGGTGGCGTGGAGCGCGGCCATCACCATCCCCACGGCGGTGGCGTGGCACCGGGCCAACGACCGGGCCGTCCTGTCGCACCTGGTGGTGTCGGCCCTGGCTGCCGGAGCTGGCGGCGTGATCGCCGTGCTGCTGGCTTCCGTCGGCGACCGCCTGGGCGTGACCACTCCGGTGACGTGGCTGGTGGCCGCAGGTGCAGCCGTGGCGGCGTGGATGTGGGTCGGTCGACTGGTAGGGCTCCGGGAGGCAACCGTCGGAACCGCCCGGTGACGACGTGCAGTCCCCCTAGCCTTGCGCCCAGGCCGACACGGATGGTGTGTGAGTGACCGGGTCGAAGTCGATTGGAATGGCCGCCCTGGTCGTGTCGGTGGGCGTGCTGCTGTCGCGGGTCCTGGGGTATGTGCGCACGCTGATCCTGGCGGGAATGTTGGGAGTGGGCGCCGACACCGACCTGTATGCCGCCGCCTTCACGGTCCCCGACATCCTGTTCTTCCTGATGGCGGGCGGCTACCTGACGATCACGCTGGTGCCGCTGCTGGCCGGTCACGTCCAGTCGGGTGACCGCCGTGCCGCCGGCGAGGTGTTCACCGCCGTGTTCCGGGTGGTGCTGGGCATCATGGTGGTGCTGACCGTCATCCTCATCGCCGCCGCCCATCCGATCACGGCGGCGGTGTTCCCCGAGATCACCGACGACGACCTCGACCGGCTGGTGGCGATGATGCGGGTCACCTTCGCCTCGCAGGTGTTCTTCATGGCCGGGACCATGTTCATGGCCGCCCAGTACGCCCACCGTAGGTTCGTGATCCCGACGCTGGCTCCGCTCATCTACAACGTTGGCATCATCTCCGGAGGACTGGTGGGCGGCTGGGCCGGAGACCCCAGCCCTGAGTCGTTCATCTGGGGCGGGTTCGTGGGCGCCGCCGTCGGCAACTTCGCCATCCAGATGTGGGGGGCGAAGCGGTCGGGGGTGTGGTTCACAGGCGGCACCCCGCTGTGGAGTCCGGCCCTGCCCCAGTACTTCGCGTTGGCGTTCCCGCTCATGATCGGGCAGTCGGCGGTGGCGCTCGACGAGTCGTGGCCGCGCCTGTTCGGCCAGTTCGCCGGGGAAAGTGCCATCTCCGAGCTGTACTTCGCCCGCACCCTCAACATGCTTCCGGTGGGGGTGATCGCCCAGGCGGCCGGGGTGGCGGCCTACCCCTTCCTGGCCGGGTTGGTGGCGGAGGGAAACATGGACCAGTTCCGGGCGACGGTGGTGCGTTCGGTGCGCGCCGCCATCGCGGTGGGAGGGCTGGCGGCGGGGCTGGTGGTGGCTCTGGCGGTGCCGATCACGGGCACCGCCTTCGAGTACGGGCGCTTCGACGCCGACGACACGCTGGCGGTGGGTGAGCTATTGACGATCTTCGCCATCACCATCCCGTTCTGGGCGGCCCACCAGGTGTACACCCGCGCCTTCTACGCCCAGCGGCGCATGTGGACGCCGGTGATCATCGGGACGGTGGTGACGGTGGCGGTGGTGCCGATCCTGTGGGTCGGTGTGAACCGGCTGGGCGCTCCCGGGGTGGCGCTGGGAAGCACCATCGGGCTGGTCGCCTACACCCTGGCCATCGCCATCAGCTGGCATCGCTCGGAACCGGGCGGGGGAGGCCCGGTGTTGGCGGTGGCCGTCAAGACACTTTCCGCCTCGGTGGCGGCCGGGCTCGCCGCCTTCGGCGTTGCGGTGCTGCTCGAAGGCTCGCCTTCGGTGGTGCGGGGTGCCGTGGCCGCTCCGGCGGGAGTGGTGGTGTACCTGCTGGCGGGACGGCTGCTGGGGCTGCAGGAGGTGACCGCCGTCATCCGGCGGCTCCGCCGCTCCGACCCGGCCTGAAACCCAGAACCCGCGGTCGGGCCTCAGGAGACCTCGGTGAGCCACCCATACGGATCGGGACGTTCGCCGATGTGGATGTCGGTCAGGGCGGAACGGAGCTTCAGCGTGTTCGATCCCACCTCGCCGGTACCGACCGGCAGGTCCTCGCCCATGTGCAGGAACGAGCCCACCGAGGCCAGCACCGCGGCGGTGCCCGACAGGGCGGCCTCGGCACCGGGACGGGCGGCCCACTCCAGCACCTCATCGACGGTCAGGTCGTCACGCTCCTCCACCCGGTAGCCCATGTCGGCGGCCAGCGCCAGCATCGAGTCACGGGTGACCCCGTGCAGGAACGCCTCGCTGAGGGCGGGCGTGATGACCCGATCGGAGTCGATCATCATGAAGTTGGCGGCACCGGTCTCCTGGACGTGGCCGGCCGGGGCGAACAGCATCTGATCGGCGCCCAGGTCCTTCTTGGCCTTCATGGTGGGGCCGAGCGCCATCACGTAGTTGGCGCCCGACTTCACCATCCCGAACTGCGGCGTCGTCCGGGGCGTCGAGGTCTCGATGGCGATCTTGAGCGGCCTGATCCCACCGGCGAAGTAGTCGCCCACCGGACTGGCGAGCACGTACAGCATCGCTTGCTTCGACGGCACCCCCGCCGCTCCGATGTTCTCCTCGGTGCCGATCAGGGTGGGACGCAGATAGAGCGAACCGGGGGCGGCCGGCACCTCGTCGATGTTGGCCCGCACCACGTCGACGATCATGGCGCTGAGCGTCTCGGCTGAGGGCACCGGCAGCATCAGGATCTCGGCGGAGCGCTGCATGCGGCGCACGTGGGCTTCGAGCCGGAAGATGCGGACCCGACCGTCAGTACCCCGATGCGCCTTCAGCCCCTCGAAGCAGGCGCTGGCGTAATGGAGCACGTGGGTGGCGGGGTGGAACGAGAACGGCTCGACGGGACCAACGGTCGGCGCTTCCCAGCTGCCGTTGTCCCATCGGACTACCGACATGGCCCCCGCGAAGACTGTTCCGAACGGAGCGGTCGGCGCCTGCGGGACGGTTGTCATCGGTCCTCCTGGGGTTACGGCAGCACCAATCTACGACGTTGCGGGACACCTGTCAGGTGCACGTCAACGGTTGCAAGCCGACGACCCTCGCCATTGGCGACGGACCGCCCCGCTGGGCAGTCCCGTCACAGGGGAGACATGGACTGAAACCGGTCCCGGGATGTGGGTGGTCCCGGGAAGCAGGAAGGCTGTACACCCGCCCTCATACGATCCGAGTTGTTCCTCCACCATCCCGGGGATGGCGGGCCCGTGGGTCCGGGCCACCAGGTGGATCTCGGCGGCACGACTGTCTTTGAGCAGTGGCGGCGTGCCCAGGATGAGTCCCTCACCCGTCGCACCCTCCTCGAGCGAGCCGACGATCGTGACCCTGCCCGCCGGATTGGTGAGGCGACCTCCGGCATATCCGGCCACCACGTCGGCCCGGTCGATCGCACGCCTGGTCGAGTCCGAGCGAGGCGTCACCGTCGACGAACACGTCGTCGGGACCGCACGGAGTCGAGCACCCGGCCGGGTTGTTGAACACGACCCACCAGATCGTGATGGCTTCGCGCGGCAGCAGCTCCGACGTGCTGAACCTCATCGACACACCGTCGTGGCGGCGCACCAGCGTCGAAGACCCGACCACCCGTGCGGGGTCGGTGAACCAGGTCACCGGCTCCACCGAGGCGGCAGCCTGTTCCGACGGACCCGCCCCCGCTGCTCCCACCGGTACCACCAGAAGCAGCACCAGGACCACGGGAGCCCACAACCGCCTCATCGTTCGCTTCAACTCACCGAGCTGCTGGAGCGCTGACAGCGACAGGCGTCTCCATGGTGGGGCGGGTCGGTTCAGCCCTCACCAGCATCGGCATGTGGTCTGCCTGCACGTACACCGATTCACGCCCGCAGTTCGGGCACCGGTAGGTAGTGGCGACCACCATCGCTTCGCGTGACGCCCGGTCGACCTGGAGCCCGGCGCGGAACAATGCCGAGCACTCGGGACAGCACCATCAGGGTCTCGTCCGAAGCCATCAGCCTCCCGAACGTGGCGAGATGCGGTAGCCGTTGGACATGCGCTTGCGATCGGCGCCTTCCGACAGCCCGACCCTGCGCTGGGCGCCGGTCATCCGCCGGGCCCGATCCACCGGATGCTGGTGCGTCTCGGGCTCATGGGCATGCCGCGGGTCCTGTTGGTGGGCCTCCGCTGCCTTCCCGGCCCTGGCCTTGGTTCGACTCATGGGTCCTCCCGGACGTCTGCCACTCAAGGATGCAACCCTGAGCGCCCATGCGGCAGGGGCATTCGACCCTCCGCACGGTGGCTCATCCGGTTGACGAGTGTTGTCACGAAGGGAACGGCAGCCGCTTCTGCGGTGGGGCCAGTGACGGGTCGATGCCGTCGAACAGGCCGCTGATCGACTCGCCGGCGTGGATGCGGTCGATGGCCTCGGCGAAGAGGCCGGCCACCGACAACACCACCAGCTCGGGCCAGTCGGCCTGCGGCACGGTGTCGGTGGTGACGATCTCGCGGATCATGGGATGACCGCTGAGGCGCCGCATGGCGGGACCGATGAACAGGCCATGGGTGCAGGCGACCGACGCCCCGGTGCATCCCATCTCCGCCAGCTTGTCGAGCAGCTCGACGATCGATCCGCCGGTGACGATCTCGTCGTCGAGGATCAGAGCGTGTTTGCCGGCGACGTCGCCGACGACGGCGTCGATGACCACCCGGTCGTCGGCGAGCCGCTGCTTGCTGCCTGCGGCCACGTCGAGGCCGAGCAGCCGGGCGAACAGCGTGGCGGTCTTGGCGTTGCCGAGATCGGGTGACACAACCACCGTGTCGGTCAGCGACCCGCCCCGGAAGTAGTCGGCCAGGATCCCGAGGGCGCTGAGGTGGTCGACGGGGACCGAGAAGAAGCCGTGGACCTGGGGGGAGTGCAGCGTCATGGTCAGCACCCGGGACACTCCGGCGGCGACCAGCAGGTCGGCCACCAGCCGCCCTCCGAGGGAGATCCGGGAGGCATCCTTCTTGTCGGAGCGGGCGTAGGCGTAGTGGGGGATCACGGCGGTGATCTGCCCCGCCGACGACCCCTTGGCGGCGTCGATCATGAGCAGCAGCTCCATCAGGTGTTCCTGGGTGGGCGGAACCAGCGGCTGGATCAGATAGACGTCGCGCTGGCGGCAGTTCGCCTGCAGCTGCACCTGGAGACAGTCGTTGCTGAACCGTGAGATCGCCACGTCGGACAGGGGCACACCCAGATTGACGGCGATGGCGGAGGCGAGTCCATGGTGCGCACTTCCGCTGAACACAACGATCTCGCGCATCGACCCTCCACGGATTCGGTCAGGCGACACGCTACCGCACCGAGACCTGCGTCTGGCCCACGAGGTCGGGTGAACGTCGGCACGCCCTCAGTCGATGGTTCCCCGCTCCGCCACCCACTCCACCTCCTGGCCGGTGACACCGGCGATGAGGTCGAAGTCGGAGTCGTAGTGCAGGACGGCGATGCCGGCTGCCTCGCCGGCCGCGGCGATGATCAGGTCGGGAAGCTTGACCCTGTGCACTCCCCGTGCCGCCAGCATGCCTTGGACTTCGACGGCCCGCGCCATCACCTGTGCGCCGGTCGCTGCCTGGGGCAGCCTGGCCTGGGCATCGGACAAAGCGCTCCAATCGGCGGCGTTCCGAGCCGAGTATCC
This sequence comes from Acidimicrobiia bacterium, assembly GCA_050329955.1. Taxonomy (GTDB): domain Bacteria; phylum Actinomycetota; class Acidimicrobiia; order Spongiisociales; family ZC4RG35; genus JAOUGY01. The sequence goes on from JBHJOH010000176.1 coordinate 7,706, forward strand.
GAGCTCGAGCGTCACCATGTCGCAGGTCCAGAGCCGACCGGTTCGACGAAGATCGGCGATGCGATCGGCCACGACCTGGTGGCGCCCCACCCGGTGGAGCACGCTGGTGTCGACGAGCATCAACGCCAGGCCGCCGACCGGTCGACTGGTTCGAGGGCGGCCAGCAACGCCACGTACGCCTCGCCCGGATCGGACTCGGTCACCCGACGGAGGGCCTCGCGAACCGTCTCGGACATCGATGCGGTGCCCAGCGCGCGCTGGGCACGTTCGAGCAGGTCATCGTCGATGTCGAACAAACGCTTGGTCATGAGCGCCATGATATATATCTCCCCTCGCTTCGTATAAGCGGACGATCCTGTGCGGATGCGACAGATTTCGGGCACTGCGCCGAGTGAGCTGCCATTACGGTCCGGTCTGTGACATCAACCATGCGCAGGTCGCGGGCGGTCCCCATCGCCCTCGGAGTGCTTGCCCTGTTCGCAGCCGGGTTCGTGATCACCGGCCTCGACGGCTGGGGCACCCCCGCCGCCAACGAGTCGCCCATCGGTGAGGTGTCGCGCTGGTGCGAACGCGTCAGCGACGGACTGATGCGCGAGCCGGTGAACACCCTCGGCAACCTGGGGTTCGTGGTGGCGGGCGTGGCCATGCTGATGACGCTCACCCGCGACACCGACCGCCACCGCGACAAGCTGAATCCGTTCATCGGGCCGACACCGGTGGCGCTGCTCTACGCCTCGGCCGCCATCTTCCTGGGACCCGGGTCGATGCTCATGCACGGCACCCACACCCGGTTCGGGGCGTGGATGGACAACGTGAGCATGGTGGCCTACATCCTCGTCCCGTGGCTGTTCAACCTGGCCCGGATGGCCCGCTGGTCGCATCGCACCCTGTTCGCCACGTACGCGGTCCTGCTCGGCGTCTACGCCGCCGGGTACTGGTTCGTGGGGCCTGACCTGGGGATCGGCCTCGACTTGTTCGGGATCTCCATCGCCATCTGGTCGATCTCCGAGGTGCTGTACCGGTGGTGGTCACCGATCATGCGGGTGGCGTCGGGCCTCGTCGGCTTCGGGGTGGGGGCGGTCTTCGGTGTGACCCCGGCGGTGATCACCGCATCTCCGGGCGAGTATTGGTGGGTGGTGCTCTTCTGGGTTCCCGGGCTGGTGGCCTCCGCTCCCCCGCCGGGCCGGCGGCGTTATCTCCCGTGGTACTGGCTGGGCGTGGCGTCGTTCGTGTCGGCCTACGCCATCTGGCTCACCGGGACCGCCGACCATCCTTCGTGCAACCCGGACTCGCTCGTCCAGCCGCACGCGATCTGGCATTTGCTCTCGGCGCTGGCGACGTGGTCGTTCTTCCGGTTCCTGCGGACCGAGACCAGCCCAGATCGAGCCGGCGTCACGTCGGGACCTCGCCCCGCCTGAACGTGTCGACGAAGTCGTTCAGCACCTCGAACACCTGGCGGGCCTCGTAGACCGTGCGTGGCCTGCCCGGTCGGCGAAGCCCGACCTTGGCCTCGACGACGACCCCTGCCGCGACCAACTCCCGCGCCACCCTCGAGAATCGACTCGGATCTGCTCCGAACCTGTCGGCGGCGACGGCGGCATCGACGATCGGATTGATCGCCAGGTCCTCGATCAACTGACGTTTGAGCGAACCGGCCCGCCCGCCTGCTTCCTCCCGCCAGCGCGATCTGAGGCCGTCCAGTCGACCCAACAGCACGGCCGAGGCTTCGCACGCATCGATGAGACTTGCGGCGGTGTAGGCCACGAACGGCTCCGGATCGCCGTCGACCCTCCACCCATCGAGCATCCGGTAGTAGCGATCTCCGTGGGCGTACCAGACCAGTGCCAGCGGTGGGACAGCAGCCGCAACGGAGTTGAGCGCCCAATGGATGAGGGCGCGACCCACCCTGCCGTTGCCGTCGACGAAGGGGTGGATGGATTCGAATTGGGCGTGCAGAACTGCAGCCCGGATCACCGGGTGGTGGAGGCTGTGGTTGGCGTACCCAACCAGATCTCCGATCAGGTCCGGCAGGCGTTCGGGAGGAGGGGGAACATAGGCGGCTCGCCGTGGTCCGTAGCCGTCGCCACCGATCCAGTTCTGGGTGTCACGCACATGACCTGGAAGCGATCTGGGATCGTGGTCCATGAGGGTCCGGTGCCAGTCGAGCAGGTCGTCGACCGTCAAGGCGGCCACGAGCCGTGCCTGCTCCAGCATCTCATGGTTCTTGAACACCGGGATGGCCTTGTCGTCGGTGCTTGCTTCCGGCTCCAGCTGGAGTTCGAACAGCCGGCGCGCCTGGACGAAGTGCCCTTCGATCATCGACGATCCTCCCGCCTCGGCGCGGCCGAGGTGGATGGCGAGGCCGGCGAGGGATTCGTGGGTCGGGAGGCCGGCCAGACGCGCAGCTGCTTCTTCAACCATCCCGACGACGGTTCCACTCCAGCGGGTGGGCACGCGGGTGTCGAGAGGCGCAGGTACGAACGCCTCGAACGCGTACGGGGAACCGACCATCGGTTTCCAGCTGGCCTCGACCCACATTCCCGGCGCAATCATGCACAGAGTTTATTGCGCTTAGCGATATTTGCGCAATCACGGGACTCACAAGCATCATCCGGCCGTCGCCCCACATCAGGCCGTCCGGCGGTGATCGGGGTCACGCCCGAATCTGAGTGATCCGATCGTCCGAGCGCCAGGCGGTGTCCGCGGTGAGAACCTCGGCGTCGAGGCGATCGGCCAGCGCCAGGCACAACCTGTCACCGAGCGAGAGACCTGCGCCCCGGCGCCACTCCCGGGCGGCGCGCTCGGCGTCCTCGCTCGTCACCGGCTCGATCACCAACGGGTAGCTCAGAACGAGAGCCCTCGCCAGGTCCCAGTTTCGTCCGGCGGCAAGCACCTTCTGTGCCACTTCCGACCAGTTCGCCGCCCCGCATACCGCCCCTGACTCGAGTGCCGACTCCACCGGCGCCGCGCCTGGCTCGTCCAGGAGGAAGGCGAGAATCGCCGAGGAGTCGAGGACTGTCACGCCACGTCCTCGCGCTCGGCGGCGGCTCGCCGATCACCGATGAGCTCTCCGACCAGGTCGACACCCGACAGCTCCTCCCGAACCCTGTTCCGGAGCTGCCCACGCGTCATCAGGACCAGCCCGTTGGGTGTCTCCAGCAGCACGAGTTGCGTGCCCTCGACGATGCCGGCGCGATCGCGAACGTCGGCAGGGACGACCAGCCGACCCTTGTTTCCCACCACGACCGTGTATGTGCCACTCATGCTGCCAACGTACCACTGCGCACCGCCCAACGGAAGACCCTCGCCCTGCCGGGAATCGCCTCGTTCGTGAGCTCCCACGCAGCTGGCTCACCGTACCCCCGAGTACCCGGCGTGCAGCCCTGATCGGTCGTTCGAAGGCCCACCAAGCACCTACTGTCGGGCCTGGCTCCGTAATCCTTCGTCCGCTTCTCAGGACGGGACTGGTCCAACGAGCTGGCGCTTGCCCGACGAGCGGGAGAACCTGGCTCGAGGGGACGTCCGGTTACGGTCACCGACGAGTCGGGTCACGACGGATTGCCTGCTCGAGCCCCCAAAGGCCGAGGGTCGTGACGCCAATGCCCCTGGAGGCAACCACGAGATCGACCGGGCCCGAGACACGATCGGCGAAGACCTGCTCAGTGACCACGCACGTCCCACCTTGGGCGAAGACCTCCACGGACGTCGCATCCACCAACACCCGCATCACCACTCGGCCGTCGATGGCAGGGGCAGGGGCGAGACGCCGCCCGCCTCTCGCCCGGCCGAAAGTGCCTGTGTTCGAGCGGTCGACCGCCACCTGGTCGCCGCGCCACTCCACGGTGACTCCTGAGCCGAGCGTCAATCTGAAACTCGACCCCGCCCCGACCTCGACGTCGACCTCGATGTCGTAGGCGAGCGGCGCCGACTCCAGCAGCCGGTGCACGCCCGCTCTCAGAGCGGTTGGGCCCATCGTTTGACCGGCGGACCGAAGCAGGCTCACCGCTTCGAGCGGCTGCTGGACCATGTCGGTCCCGCTCAGCTCGAAACGGCGCGGTGTGGTGAGCGCTCCTCGCCAGCCCGAGGAAGGCACTTGCCCGGCATACGAGACGTTGCTCATCCAGGCGATGCACATACGCAGCGACTCTGGATGGTTGCTCCAGCTCTGGCAGGCGTAGAAGTCGGCACCGTGGTCGAGGGTTCGACGTCCGGTGACGGGCACGAAGGTCTCACCGTCGAAATCGCCCACCAGATACTCGGTCCCACTTCCGCCATCGGGTCCCCCAGTCCAGCGGCCATACGTCAGCACCCACCGGTCGCCGAGCGGAAAGAGGTCGGGTGTCTCCACCATCGAGTCGACGAGCCCCATCCGACTGCAACGACTCCACGTCCTGAGGTCGATCGAGCGATACAGCCACACCCCTCGTCCAACGGCCAGGACCATGATCCAATGCCACCGATCGTCGCCGAACCAGAACACCTTGGGGTCCCGGAAGTCGGCCTGTCCCTCTGGGGCGGCGAGCACTGGGTTGTCGGCGAGGATCACGAAGCGTTCCCCGTCCGCCACCGCCAGGCTCTGGGACTCGCCGGCTTCGGAGTGGTGGGTGAAGGCGAGGATCATCGCCCCATGGCCGTGGCCTGCCGTGCCGTGGCGGTCGATGACGGCCGAACCCGAATAGATGAGCCCGCGGGAGTCGGGTGCCAATGCGATGGGCCGGTCCTGCCAGTGCAGGAGATCGTCCGACACGGCGTGGCCCCAGTGCATCTCTCCGAACTCGGGCGCGTACGGGTTGTGCTGATAGAACAGGTGGAAGGCACCGTCGTGATGGACCAGCCCGTTCGGATCGTTCATCCACCCGGTCGGAGGCGTGAAGTGATACCGAGGCCGGGGCACCTCGGTCGACTCCTCGTCGACGATGCTCACAAGCCGGCCGGCGGTGGTCCGACGGAACTGCGGGTCACCAGGGTGCACTCCATCCGCCGCTGTTCGGGTTCTGTGTCCTCGGGAGCTTCGATCATGGCCAGCATGCGTTCGCCGGCCCAGTAACCCATCTCGTAGTGCGGGAGCTGGACGGTGGTGAGCGGAGGTTCGACCAGGGGAGCCACCAACTCCTGATTGTCGAATCCCACGATGGAGATGTCTCCGGGTACGTCGAGACCGCTGTGCCTGGCGGCGCGGGCTGCCCCGGCCGCCATTCGATCGTTGAAGCAGAAGATCGCCGTCGGTCGATCGGGGCGATCGAGCAGGCGCAGCGCCGCCTCATGACCTCCGGTGTGCTCGGGGGCAGCCTCGACCACGAGGTCCGGATCGACCTCGATTCCGGCGGTGGTCAGCGTGTCGATGTACCCCGCCATCCGTTCGATGGTGGCCGGCTTGGGCAGTTCGTCCTGGAGGTAGGCGATCCGTCGGTGGCCGGCTTCGATCAGGTGGCTCACCGCGGCACGCGCCCCACCTTCCTCGTCGGGAGCCACCGAGGAGAGCGTCAGGTCCTCACTGCGAGCATCGAGCAGGATGAGGGGTACCCGGCGGGCGCTCTCCGGGGGTTCCACCAGTCGGTGGTACATGGAGGCGTAGACGAGGCCATCGACCTGGCGGCTCAGCATCAGGTCGACCGCCGCCTGTTCGGCGGCCATTGCGCCGCCTGTGTTCATCATGATCAGGACTTTGCCGGCGTGCCACAGGGCATCCTGGATTCCCTGCACGAGCGCACCGGCGTGTGGGGTGGTGGCGATCAGGTCGGACACGAGCCCAATCGTGTCCGACGTCTGGCGTCGAAGCCCCGCCGCCAGGGCGTTGGGCTGATAGCCGAGCTGTGCGGCGATGTCGATGACCCGCCGCTGGGTCTCCTCGGGAATCCGGATTCCTCCGGCCTTTCCGCTCAACACAAGCGAGACTGTCGCCGTCGAGACACCGGCACTGTCGGCCACGTCCTTCATGCGCACCGCCCGGCGACGTGTGGGAACGTCCTCAGCCACGAACTGCCCCCGCCGTCACACCTTCCAGGATCTTTCGCTGGGCGAGCAGGTACGTGATGATCAGCGGCAGACTCACCAGCACCACGTGCGCGAACACCAGATTCCAGGCGTTGGCTTGGTTGATCCCGCTGGACAACCGGTACAAACCCAGGGGGAGGGTGGCCCGCCCTTCGCCCGTGAGTAGGAAGATCGGTCCGTAGAAGTCGTTCCAGATCAGCACGACGAGGATGATGGTGGTGGCAGCCACCACCGGGCCCATGATGGGAAGCACCACCGAGCGAAACACCCTGAGCCGGGAGGCGCCATCCACCGCTGCCGCCTCTTCCAGCTCCCGGGGTAGTCCCTTGCAGAATCCGGTGAGCAGGAACACGACGAGGGCGATCCTCGACCCGATCGTGTACAGGATCAGCGCAGTTCGGGTGCCCTGCAGTTCGATCATCCTCATCAGGAACACCGTAGGGACCACGGCGGGCGGCAGCACAACCCCGAACACCGACACGGTGTAGAAGATCCGCATCCACCGCGAGGTCGAACGGGCGAACGCCCACGACGCCGGAGCCCCCAACGCCAGCAGGATCCCGAGACTGACCACCGTCACCAGGAGACTGTTGCCGAGACCCAGCCCATAGCGGCTGGCGTCGATCACTTCCCGGTAGTTGGCGGCGGCGTTCCACGTCTCGGGCAGGCCGAGTCCAAGGCCGGCCGCATCGGTCTGGGTCTTGAACGAGTTGACGACCACCATCCACAGCGGCACGCCCACCGTGAACAGCGCCACCAGGCTCAGAATCCCCACCCTGAGTGAGTTGCGGATCATGCGTCGATCTCCCTTCGCCGCAGATACCAGACGAGAGGAATGGCGGAGACGACGACGAGCACCGACACGATCAGCGATGTCGCCGACGCCAGACCGAAGAACCCGGTCCCGAACTGGTCGAGCGTCAGGACGTTGAGCACCCGGGTCGAACTGCCCGGACCGCCCTTGGTGGTCGCCATGATGATGTCGAAGCTGCTGAGGGCCCCGATCACCGTCACGGTGATGTTGAAGGTCATGGCGGGCGCCAGGAACGGCATCTTCACCTTCCGGATCACCTTCCAGGGGCTGGCGCCATCGACGATCGCCGCTTCCTTCAGTTCGGTGGGGACCGTGGTGAGCCCGGCGATGTAGATGAGCGTGAAGAAGCCGGACCACTTCCAGGCGTCGATGGCGGCCACGATGTAGATGGCGAAGGTGGTGCTTCCCAACCAGGCGTGCCTGAAACCGGGAGCGATCAGTCCGATGAACTGGTTGAGCGGCCCGGATGGGTCGAGGATGCCCGCCCACACGTAACCGGCGGCGAGCGGCGAGAGGAGCACGGGAATGAAGAACACCGCCCGGAAGAGGATGTTGATCCGGGTGGGCCGCTCGAGCACGAACGCCATGAAGAGCGACGCGACGTTGCCGAGGAACGACGCCACCACGGCGTAGATGATGGTGAGTTCGAGCTGTCTCGGGAGGGAGGCGCGCTCGATCAGGTCACGGAAGTTGCCGAATCCCCGGAACCCGATCTCGGAGCGGAATCCGCTCCAGTCGGTGAAGGCGAGGACCGCGTTCGCTGCCAACGGCAACAGGTAGAGCAACGCCACCGCCACCAGAGCGGGGGCGGCGAAGCGGCCCCACCCGCGCACAGCCGGACCGCCGGGAGGGGTGTTTCCCCCCCGGCGGTTCCGAGCAAGCCCGACCACGCGCAACGTGGTCATGACCGTTGGCGTCGGCTCTCGATCAGGGCCACGCCGGCAGACCCGCCTGTTCAGCGCCCTGCTCCGCCTCGACCTGCAGAAGGTCTGCCGCACTCTGCGGCGTCAACTCGGCGGTGAGCAGCTGACCTGGGTAGGTGACGAGGCTGGTGATGCCGGGCAGCAGGCTCCACACCGGGATCGACGAGCCGTACTCGCCGATGGCCACCTGCACATCGAGCAGGGGCTGGGCGATCCCGTCAGGCGTGGCGACGCCGTCCAGAACCGGGGGCAACCCGGCCTCCGCCACGTACTCCTCGTAGGCCGGACCCGTAACGAACCTGATGAACTCGAGGGCGGCGGCCTCGGTGACCCCGTCACCGGTCATCGGCACGTAATAGGTGCCGAGCGGGCTGCTCTCGACGGTCACGATCGGACGAGTTTCCGACCACGGCGTCCAACCGATGGTGGCGTTCACCTCCTCGATGCCGACCGCGTCGACCGCCTGCTGGACGAGCCCGGTGTGCATCGACACCATCGCCACCTCGCCTGCCAGCAGCCGAGTGGCGGAGTCCTCCCACTGCGAGGTGAGGAGGTCGTCGTTGTAGCATCCGGTGTCCTGGAGTTCGACGAAGAACTCGTTGGCACGCAGCCACGCCGAGTCTGCATCGTTGACCTTCGCGTCCCGGCTGTTGATTCTGTCGAGCCAGCCTGCCTCCATGGCGTCGGCCATGAACGCACCGTGCTGGACGAGCGGCGGCCACTGCGAGCCGGCACTCTCGAGCAGAGGCGCGATGTCGCCGCCGGCGGCCTGGATCGCCTCACAAGTCGAGAGAATCTCGGCCGCCGTCGTCGGCGGGGTGAGCCCGAGGTCCTCGAACACTGCCTTGTTGTAGAACAGCCCGAAAGCAGTGGGCGCATTCAGGATCGCCCCGTACACGACCCCATCGATGCTGGCGTTGGTGTCGAGGATGCCGCCGAGTGTGCGGCCCACGAACTCCTCATCGGTGAGGGGCATCAAGTTGTCTCTCGGGTTCACCGCCGCCACCCAGTTGAAGTTCCCGTGCCACTGGAGGACATCCGGTCGGTCGCCGGCCGCCCACCGCTGGAGAAGGGCGGTCTCGTACCCATCCGACGGGAACGAGACCCGCTCGACCGTGTTTCCGGTTGCTTCGCTGTACTTGTCGTAGAGAGCCTGCAGCGCCTCGCTCTCCGCCGAGTTGACCCATACGGTGATCTCGACGCCCTCCTCGGCGGCCTCACTGTCGCCCTCAGCACTCGTGGTCTCAGTCGCGCTTTCGGTCGTGGTCTCCGTGGTGGTGCCGGCTTCGGTCGTCGCGGTGCTCTCTTCAGCATCGTCTGACGCCGAACCTCCGCAGGCGGCCACCAACATCGTCATGACCATGAGTAGCGCGGTCATCCTGTATCGCTTCGTCACCTTGTCTCCTTCCTCCCGTACGGTAGCGCTAAAAGGATTAGCTCAATCGTTTTAGCAGAATGGACGTTACCGCATGATCCGTCTGACAAGGGGTATCGATCAGGGCTGCTTTTCGCGAACTACCGACAAAACACTCGCGGCGACCCCCTCGGCGGCGGTCATGTCAAGGGTCTCGGCGCCTCGGCTTCGTAGTTGTCGCACTCTGTGGGCTCAGGACTACACGTGGTGTGGTCTACAACCCTGGGTACGCGAGTCGGCGACGCTCCAGCCCGTCCAGCACGATGTCGAGGCCGAACTCGAACTCGGACTGGTCGTCGCACCATCCGAGGGTGCTGTCGGGGTCGTCATGGGACACCTCGGCGAGCATGGCCGACAGGTAGGGAAGGTGGGCGGCGAGGTCGGCCAGCATCTCCTCGTTGGCGTCCTCGGGGGTGGCGGCGTTGGGCTTGAACAGCTCCTGGTCGAATCCCAGGAACCGACTGCCCAGGGCGTGCATGGCGTGATGGGCGAGGTCGTAGTCGAAGCCCCCTTCCACCATGATGCCGAGCATCGAGTCGAAGTAGCGCATCAGCTGAGCCGGCATGTTGCTGCGGCTCTCGAGCAGCGTGGGAGCCCATCGGTGACGCAGCATCACCCGCCTGGCGGCGAGGATCTTCGATCGGATAACCGCCATCCACTCGGCGACGGCGGGTTCGACGGAGAACCCGCCGATCTCGGTCTCGACCTCGGCCACAAGCGTCTCCACCATGCCGTCGAGGAGGGCCTCCTTGTTGGAGACGTGGTGGTAGAGCGACATCGCCTCGACGCCGAGGCCGTGGGCGAGGTTGCGCATGGTGACGGCTTCCAGTCCGGCGGTGTCGGCGAGGCCGATGGCCGCCCGCAGGACACGGTCCCGGGTGAGCGGAGCCCTCGGCTGTGCCTCTGTCGCCATGACCTGCATCGTACATTACGCCGTAAGGCTTGACAGCCTTACGGCGTATGATTACCTTACGTCGTACGGCACCTTACGACGTACGGAGAGATGATGCCCAAGACCAGATCCGCCCTCATGAACGCCATCGCCCAGGACCGCTACGGCCCTCCCGAGGTGCTCGAGCTGCGCCGACTGCCGGTGCCCACCCCTGCTCCCGACCAGGTGCTGATCCGGGTCAAGGCGGCGTCGCTCAACATGTATGACTGGCACATGACGAGCGGCATGCCGCGCATGGCGCGGGTGGTGGCCGGACTGCGTCGACCCTCCAACCCGATTCCGGGTGCCGACGCCGCCGGAGTCATCGAAGCGGTCGGCAGCGACGTCACCCGCTTCCGGGTCGGCGACGAGGTGATGGGCGAGATCGGCTCAGGCGCGTTTGCCGAGTACGCCGTCGCCGCCGAACGTCACCTGGTGCACAAGCCGGCCGAGGCCACCTTCGAGCAGGCGGCGTGTGTCCCCCTCGCCGGGCTCACCGCCCTCCAGGGCCTGCGAGACCACGGCGGGCTCGAGGCCGGACAGCGGGTCGTGATCAACGGCGCCTCCGGAGGTGTGGGCACGCTGGCGGTGCTGATCGCCAAGGCGCTCGGCGCCGAGGTGACGGCGGTTTGCAGCACCGCCAAGGTCGAGATGGTGCGCTCGCTCGGAGCCGACCGAGTGATCGACTACACGGTCGACGACTACACCGAACTGGTGCGGGATCAGCACCTCCTGTTCGACAACGCCGGCAACCGCGGTTGGCGCGAGACCAGTCGGGTACTCGCCCCCGGCGGCATCAACGTCACCATCACCGGCCCCAAGCACGGCTGGTTCGGGCCGATGAGGGAGATCCTGGCCCGTAAGGTCGCATCGCTGCGGGGCGACAAGCGGTTCACCAACTTCACGGCGTCGGTGAAAACCGAGGACCTCGAAACCCTGGCGGGCATGCTCGCCTCCGGTGCGATCCGTCCGGTGATCGAACAGTCCTACCCGCTGAGCGGTACGGCGGAGGCCCTGCGCCATCTGGGCGAAGGACACGCCCGAGGAAAGCTCGTGATCATTCCATGATGCCGCGCGGATAGGCAGGTGAGCGGCTACGGGCCTCTCGCCACAGGGGCCGACAGGTCTACCAGTCAACGGGTCGACCAGACCGGCACCGGGCCCCGGTCGACTCGCAAGGTCAGGTCGGACATCACCATGAATGGACTTACCGACTCTCGTCTATGTTTCTGGCATGGCGCCGAACTCGAAGAACGAGGAAGCTGATCGATTGGCGAGAGAGCTCGCCGACCTGACCGGTGAGTCACTCACCGAGGCCGTGGTTGTTGCCCTTCGGGAACGCCTGGATCGCGAGCGCGCTCGCCGCGACCTGGTGCGTCGAGTGACGCGCCTCGCTGACGAAGTGTCTTCCTATCCGGTTCTCGACGCCCGAACGGCAGAGGAGATCGTCGACTACGACGAGGCAGGTCTTGCCCGGTGACTGGCCTCGTCGTCGACACCTCGGCAGCCGTGGCGGTTCTCACCCGTGAAGCGGGATGGGAGGGACTCGTCTCGGCAATGGACCGAGCCACCCAACGCCTGATGTCGGCTGCCACATTCGTTGAGCTTGGGATCGTGTTGGAGTCCCGAGTCGGCACCATGGCCGGCGGCATCGCCGACCGCTTCGTTCGAGACGCCGGCATCGAGGTGATTTCGGTTGACCTGGCGCAGGCGCGTGACGCCGTCGATGCTTGGCGCAGGTTCGGCAAGGGGAGGCATCGCGCCGGCTTGAACTATGGCGACTGCTTCACCTATGCCCTGGCCACCGCCCACAATCTCCCGGTCTTGTGCGTCGGAATGGACTTCCCTCAGTCTGATGTCGAGACACTTCCACAGTCAGGCCGGCGGGCCGGTACATGCCTCAGGCCGGCGGGCCGGTACATGCCTCAGGCCGGCGGGCCGGTACATGCCTCAGGCCGGCGGGCCGGCTGCGATCGCGGCACGGACCTCATCGGCGCTCCACGCCCCGTACTGGATCCAGGTGGCGCCGACGGCCTCGTAGTCGGCGGCCTGGTTCCGGGCGGCCTCCAGGTCGGGGTTCGCCAGCAGTGACACGTTCACGTCGAAATGCGAGCCCGCCGGGCGCATGGCCTTCACCTCGCCGACGGCATCGGCGACCTGTGCGGGAGTGGGGAACATGTCGGTGGCGTGGATCGGGACGAGGCCGTCCCAGCGGGCCGCCCGACGCAGCGCTCCCCGGTGCGGCATGCTCTGGGCCACCCAGATGGGGATGCGCGGCTGCTGCAGCGGCGTGGGTGCGAATCGCACCTCGTCGACCCTGTAGTGATCACCGGCGTACGAAAAGGCCTCGCCGCTCCACAACCCGGTGAGCACCTCCAGTCCCTCGTCGAGCCGCTCGGCCCGGACCGCGACGTCGGGGTCCTCGCCGAGGGCGGCGAACTCCTCGTCCGGCGGGGTCCCCAGCCCGACGCCGAGGATGAGCCGACCACCCGACAGGTGGTCGAGCGTCACCGTCTCGCGGGCCAGCTTGGCGGGCCGCCTCCGCGGGAGCGGCGTCACCATGGTGCCGATGCGGATCCGCTCGGTGGCCAGCGCCGCCGCAGTCAGGATCACCCAGGGATCGCCCATCGGCATGCCCGGTCCCATGGCGGCGTTGATGTGGTCCCACACGAAGAACCCATCCCATCCGGACGCCTCTGCCTGCCGGGCGAGATCGGCGGTGAACCGGGCATCGGCGTAGTCGCCGAAGTTGGGGACGTTGATGGCGTACTGCATCTCGAACTCTCCGACGGAACCTCACCTCATCCCGTCACAACCGAGCCAGGGCGTCAAGTGCGCAAGGTCCCGGATCGGTCGCTATTGCCCGATCCGCGCCAACAAACCCAGCATGCGTTCGATCAGCAGGTCGGTGGCGGCCGGGTCGTAGGAGGGAAGGGAGTTGTCGGCGAAGTAGTGCTCGTCGCCCGGGTAGAGGAACAGCTCGGCGTCGGGAGCCGACTCCACGATCTCCCGGGCGGCGTCGATGTCGCCTTCGTCGATGAAGAACGGGTCGGCATCCATGCCGTGGATCTGCACCGGGACACCGGTCGGCCAGGCGTCACCGAACTCGGCGACCGGGACACAGGAATGGCACAGCACCGCCCCCTGCGCCTCTTCCAGGGTCTGGGCCAGCATCTGGGCGGGCAGCACGCCGAGCGAGAAGCCGACGTAGACGACTTCGGGTCCGATCTCCTCGGCGGCGGCAACTCCGCGCTCGATCACAGCGCCGAACCCGACCTCTTCGACGAACGCCATGCCCGATGGGATGCTGTCGAAGGTTCGACCTTCGAACAGGTCGGGGGTGTGCACCTCGTGGCCGGCGGCCCGGAGCCGATCGGCGAATGCGCCGACGCCGGGGGTGAGGCCCTGGGCGTGGTGGAAGATGATCACTCGGGTCATGTCTGGTCTCCTGGTTCGGGGAGGGTGGGGTGGGTGGTCTCGTAGATGCCGGCCACGAAACCGAAGGTGGCGTCACCGGATCGGGGCAGGCGGGCGAAGTCCTGGGCCAGCTCGACCACCCGGTCCCAGAACTCGACGGCCACGTTCTCGGGGATGCGGGCGTGACGCAGGGTGGCCCGCAACCGGTCTTCACGATGGGCGGCGTCTGACTCGGCGGCTGCCTCCCCCAACGGGCTCGGTCCGGCACCGAGCCATGCGGCATCGGCTTCGGAGACGGCCCCCACCTGGAACAGCCGGGCGGTGCGGCCGTAGTAGCGCTCGTCGATCGCCCTGACCCTCCTGGTGCGGACCACTGCGAGCAGTCCTGCGTCCACCATCACCTTCACGTGGTGGGCCATGGTGCTCCTGGGCACGCCCACCGCCGCTGCCAGCTCGGCGATCGTGGCCGCCCGCTCCAGCAGCAGGTCGAGCACGGCGGAGCGCACCGGGTGGGCCATCGCCTTCAGCTCTTCGGGCGAGCCCACCACCCTGATCTCTTCCAATTCGTAGTCGGGTATCGACGGCATGCCGATCAATCCGTTTTTGTGGATCGTTCGAGTATTGTGGATCATCGTAGCGATTCCAAGAGGAGAACCGACAGATGCCCGAGATCACCATCGACGACCAGGGCCGACCGGAACCACCCATCGCCGCAGACGAGGTTGCCAGCGTGCTCGGGTTCCTCGACTATCAGCGGGCGACGCTCGAATGGAAGACCCGCGGCCTCGACGCCGACGGGCTGGCCGTCACGGTGGGCGTGTCGACGATGACCCTGGGCGGGTTGCTCAAACACATGGCCTATGTGGAGGACGCCTGGTTCTGGCGCACGCTCCATGACCGGCCCCGCTCTGCCCCCTGGGACACGGTCGACTGGTCCGCCGACCAGGACTGGGATTGGCACTCGGCCGCCGACGACACTCCCGATGAGCTGCGGGCGTTGTGGGGCGGGGCGGTGGAACGGTCGCGGGCGGCGGTGGCCGAGGCTCTGGCCACCGGCGGCCTCGATCAGCCGGCCGCCCACGCCTGGCCCAGCGGTGAAGCGCCCTCGTTGCGCTGGATCCTGTTGCACATGATCGAGGAGTACGCCCGCCACAACGGTCACGCCGACCTGTTGCGGGAGGCGGTCGACGGCGAGACCGGCGAGTGAACGCCGCCGGACTCTTGGCGTTGAGCCTCCGATCGAACCGGATCATCCGGCTCGCCGACCGGCCTCACCGAGGAGGCGGCGTCCGAGAATCTTGAGCGCCAGCACCTCGTCGGTGCCTTCGAAGATCGACAGCACCCGGGCGTCGACGAACACGCGGCTCACCGGGTACTCCTCGGCGTAACCGTACCCGCCGTGGATCTGCATGGCGTCGCGGGAGACCCATTCGGCCGCCCGGCACGAGTAGGCCTTGATGAGCGCCGACATGGTGGCGGAGTCGGTGCTTCCCACGTCACGGGCGACCCGGTAGGTGAACTGGCGGCAGGCCTGGATGGTGGCGGCCATCCGTCCCAGCCGCACCCTGGTGAGCTGGTACGCCGACAAGGGTTGTCCGAACACCGA
>JBHJOH010000177.1:0-15193 GCA_050329955.1 Acidimicrobiia bacterium
CCCGGCGGCGAGGAGGCGGCTCTGGCCCGCCTGGCGGAGTTCGAGGCACGTATCGACTCCTACCCGGGCGAGCGCGACCGGCCCGACCTCGACAGCACCAGCCGCCTCTCGATCGACCTCAAGTACGGCACCCTCAGCGCCCGCACCGTCCATCAGCGGATCGGCGACCACACCCCCGCCCGCTGGTCATTCGTTCGTCAGCTTGCCTGGCGCGACTTCTACGCCTCGCTGATGCTCGACCGTCCCGACACCATCGCCCATGCCATGCGCCCCGAATACGACTCCATCAGCTGGCTCGACGACCCCGAAGGGCTGGAGGCGTGGAAGGCGGGTCGCACCGGGTACCCGCTGGTGGATGCCGGGATGCGCCAACTGCTGGGTGAGGGCTGGATGCACAACCGGGTGCGGATGGTGACCGCTTCGTTCCTGGTGAAGGACCTGCTCATCGACTGGCGGCTGGGGGAACGCCACTTCCGTCGGCTTCTACTCGACGGAGACGTCAGCCAGAACGTGGGCAACTGGCAGTGGACGGCCGGCACCGGCGCCGACGCCGCCCCCTACTTCCGGGTGTTCAACCCCGTCTCCCAGTCCCGGAAGTTCGACCCAAACGGCGACTACATCCGCCGCTGGGTCCCCGAACTGGCCAACGTGCCCGCCCCCGAAATCCACCAGCCCTGGCTGGCCGGCCCCCTCGAGCTCGCCTCGAGGGGCGTAACCCTGGGTGAGGACTATCCGTTCCCCATCGTCGACCATGCCGAAGCGCGCGAAAGAGTGTTGGAGGCGTACAAGAGAGCGCTTCGTTAGCGACGAGTGACGAGCGACGAGCGACGAGCGACGAGCGACGAGAAGCTGGCAGCTGGCAGGGAAGTCCGACGTCCGACGCAACACGCAACACGCCCGACCGCGTTCTGGCCGGTCCGGTACGTTCAACGTTGTACGTTCTACGTTGTACCTTCCGGGCGTTCTGCCTTCCGGCTGGCTGGCAGCTCTCTTCTACGCCGTTCTGGCGCCTTTCGCGATCTGCGCGATCAGTTCTCCCACATCGGTCGCTCGTTCGACCCAGCCGTCGGCTCCGAGGGTGACGGCGTGGTCGAGGGACTCGATGGCACGTCCGCCGATAACGATTGGGATGTCGGTTCCGAACACCCTGCGGACTTCTTCGATGGTCTCGATCAGGCGGGGGAGGGCGTCGGTGTAGGCCACCGAGAGACACACCGCCTCGAGGTCCTCCACCTTCTTCATGGCCGTCACCAGCGACTGGGCGGGGGTGTCGGGGCCCAGGTCGAGCACCGAGTAGCCCTCTCCTCTGAGGACGTCGGTCAGCATGGCGAGGCCAAAGCCGTGCCGTTCCCCGGAGGGCATGGCCGCCACCACGGTGCCGCGGGGGCGACCCCGACGGTTGAAGCGGGGGCCAAGCCGGCCGATGATGCGCGAGGCAACGGCACTGGCGAGATGTTCGTCCTCGATGCCGAGCTCGCCGCCGGCCCACCGCTCTCCCACCGAGGCGAGGGCGGGGGCGAGCACGTCGACGTAGATGCGGGCGGGGGTGCTCCCCGAGGAGAGGGCGGCTTCGACTACGGCCCAGGCGCCGGTGGCGTCACCGGCGACCATGCGGGCTTCGAGTCGCTCGGCCCAGGGCGCCTCGCCCTTGGCGACGGGGGCTTCGGAGGGGGCGATGAATTCGTCGAGGTCGGCGACGGACACACGCCACGATCCCCCGACCTTTTTGGCGGGGAGCAGACCGAGGCGGACGTAGCGGTACATCGTCATGTAGTGCACGCCCACCCTGTCGGCTGCCTCTTGGAGGCTGAGGGTTTCGCTGGACATATCCATGGAGATCACATATTATCAGTAAAAGCTTTAAGCACTAAAACCTTCCCGACGAACCCTCTCCGAATGACCCCCTCACCCTCCAAGCTCGACACGCTCCTCGACTCCAGCATCCTTCTGGGGTTCTCGAAGGTCGGTGCCGGAGTCCGGCGTCTGCCCGCCGTGTCCACCTCGATGGCCGACAAACGCGTCGTCATCACCGGAGCCACCGGCGGTATCGGCAAGGCGGCGGCAGAGGGCATGGGCCGGCTGGGAGCCGAGGTGGTGCTGGTGGGTCGCAATCCCGACAAGCTCGAGACCGCTGCGACCGAGGTATCCCGGGTCGGAGGCATTCCGATCACCGAAGTGGCCGACCTCAGCCTCATGGCCGATGTCGTGGCACTGGCCGGGCGGCTGTCCTCCCGCTTCCACCACATCGATGTGCTGGTCAACAACGTCGGCATCCTCCACCCCGAGCGGCAGACCACCCCCGAGGGCCTGGAGGCGACCTTGGCCACCAACCTCCTCGGTCAGTTCATCCTCACCAACCACCTTGCGTCCACGCTGGCCTCGGCACCGCACCCCGCCCGCATCATCACCGTCAGCTCGGGCGGCATGTACACCGCCCGCCTGTCTGTCGACGACCTCCAGACCACCCGCTCCTACAAGGGCTCGGTGGCCTACGCCCGCACCAAACGGGCTCAGGTGGTCCTCACCGAGATGTGGGCCGAACGATTCGCCGCACGAGGCATCGTCGCCCACTCGATGCATCCCGGGTGGGCCGACACCTCCGGGGTCAGCCATTCGCTTCCCACATTCGCCAAGCTGACCGCCCCGATCCTGCGGACGCCCGAACAAGGCGCCGACACCATCGTGTGGCTGGCAGCCGACCCCGAGCCGGCCGGCGTCACCGGCCTGTTCTGGCACGACCGTGCCCCCCGACCCACCCACCGGCTTCGCTCCACGAGAGAGCGTCCCGGCGAGCGGGAGCGACTCTGGGACGCCCTGGAGTCGTTGACATCAGCGTTCGAAGTGCCCACGACCGACCCAACCATCCGATAGGAGCGATGCGTCCCATGCAGACCACCCCCGACCCGATCCTCGGCGAGCTTGTCATTCTCGACTGGCGGGATCTGGCCGCCTGCAACAGCCACGACCCCAACATGTGGTTCCCGGCCGGGGAGACCGGCCCGGCCGCCGAACAGATCCGCTACGCCAAGAAGGTGTGCGGTAGCTGCGAAGTCCAGGAGGACTGCCTCTCCTACGCCATCGAGACCAACCAGATCTCAGGCGTATGGGGAGGACTCACCGAAGACGAACGCCGTCCGGTACGTCGCCGCTGGCTGGCTGAGCGTCGCCGCCGCAGCTCCTGACCCGATAGGGTTCCACCATGGAACCGCGCCTCCAATTGGCGGCTGCCCAGCTGCAACGCATGCGCGGCATGAATGCCGCGTATCACAACCGGTTCTTCGGAGACATCCGGTTCACACTGGTGGTGGAGCTCGCCCTGCTGGCGGGCGGGCTGGCCATCGACTCCCGTCTGTATCTGGCGGTGCCGGTGGTGGCGTTGATGGGCGCGGTCGCAACGGCGTTCGACGCCTCGTACCTGATCTTCTCCCGCCAGTACGCCGCCCGACTCGAGCAGTACCTGAACCATGAGGTGGGTGCCGACGTCCTCATCGCCCACCGCCTCGAGGACGCCTACCTGTTCCCGCTCGACTCGAAGAAGATCGTGACCCTCCCCATGGGGACGCCCTACACGTGGTTCGGATTCATGACGTTCTTCTACACCGCCATGGGGATCGGCGCCTACCTGGTCGGATTGATCGCCTCGTGGGACGTGCTCACCGAGTGGGCACCCGCCCCTTTCGCGGTCGCCTACCTGGTCGGCTTGGGCGGGATCACCCTCGCCTGTCTCGTCGTCGGCTGGCGCTGGTTCGTAGCCGGCGAAGGCGAGCGACGGTTGAAGGCGATCCTCGACGAAGCGTTCTGACGAGCGAGAGAAGAGCTGCTGGCTGCTGGCTTCTGGCTGCTGGCTTCTGACGGATTTCCGGCTCGTCGCTCGTCGCTCGTAGCTCGTAGCTCGTAGCTCGTAGCTCGTAGCTCGTAGCTCGTAGCTCGTAGCTCGTAGCTCGAAGCTCGAAGCTCGAAGCTCGTCGCTCGGTTCCGGGCCGGCGTTTGCTGCTCTACCATTCCTGCTATGCCAGCAACGATCGTCTTGGGCGCGCAGTGGGGAGACGAAGGAAAGGGTCGGGTCACCGACTTCTTCTCGGAGTCGGCCGACTTCGTCGTCCGCTTCCAGGGCGGCAACAACGCCGGCCACACCATCATCATCGGCGACCAGCGCTTCGCCCTGTCGTTGACACCCTCCGGGGTCATGTACCCGCACTGCACACCGGTGATCGCCTCGGGATGCGTGATCGATCCCAAGGTGCTGCTGGCGGAGATCGACATGCTCTCCGAACGTGGGGTCGACCCCTCCAAACTCCGCATCTCGGCCAACGCCCACCTCATCATGCCCTACCACCGCAAGATGGACGCGGTGATGGAACGGTATCTGGGCAAGAACCAGATCGGTACCACCAAGAAGGGCATCGGCCCGGCCTACACCGACAAGTACGCCCGCCGCGGCATCCGGGTGCAGGACCTGTTCGACCCCAAGATCTTCCGCGACAAGGTCGAGGTGGCACTCGAGGACACCAACAAGATCCTCACCAGGGTCTACAACCAGCTCCCGATGGACGCCACCACCATCGCCGACGAGTACCTCGGCTACGCCGACCGGCTGCTGCCCTACTCCACCGACACCTCGCTGCTGTTGTGGGAGGGCATCCACTCGGGCAAGGAGGTCCTGTTCGAGGGCGCCCAGGGGACACTGCTCGACATCGACCACGGCACCTATCCATTCGTCACCTCCTCCAATCCCACCGCCGGCGGCGCACTGGTGGGTTCGGGCATCGGACCGAAAGACATCGACCGGGTGGTGGGGGTCGCAAAGGCCTACATCTCCCGCGTGGGCACCGGCCCGTTCCCCACCGAGCTCCACGACGAGATCGGCGACACCATGATCGAACTCGGCGGCGAGTACGGAACGGTCACGGGGCGTCGCCGCCGCTGCGGCTGGCTCGACCTGGTGGCCCTGCGCTACTCGGCCCGGATCAACAGCCTCACCGAGATCTTCCTCACCAAGATGGACATCCTGTCGGCATTCGACACCATCAAGGTGGCCAACGCCTACACGTCGCTCGGCGAACGCTACGACGAGTTCCCCCGCCAGCAGCGCGTGTTGTACAACTGCGCGCCGGTACTGGAGGAACTCCCGGGGTGGCGCACCGACATCTCTGGCTGCCGCGACTACGACGAGCTGCCCGAGAACGCCCGCCGCTACATCGAACACATCGAAGCGGCGGTCGGGGTCCCGGTCGGGTGGATCTCGGTCGGCCCCGAGCGCAGCCAGCTGATCCACCGGAAGCGCTGAGGGTGCGGGTCCTGCTGATCGGCGGTGGCGGCCGCGAGCACGCCATCGGGTGGTCGCTGGCCCGCTCCCCCCAGGTCACAGAACTGATCTCGCTTCCGGGAAACCCGGGCCTGGCCGAGTTGGGAGCGGTGGTCGAGGGGGTGGCGGCCACCGACGTGGGAGCGGTAGCCGCCCTCGCCCGGGTGCACTCCGTCGACCTGGTGGTGGTGGGACCCGAGGCTCCGCTGGCCGCCGGCCTGGTCGACGCCATCTCCCGGCTCGGCATCCCGGTGTTCGGTCCCACCCGTTCCGCCGCCCGCCTCGAGTCGTCGAAAGCCTTCGCCAAGGACGTGATGATCAGAGCAGGCGTCCCCACCTCGGGTGCCTGGGTGTTCGAAGACCGCGACTCCGCTGCCGCCCACGTGAACGGCCATCCCGGTCCCTACGTGGTGAAGGCGGACGGCCTGGCCGCCGGCAAGGGCGTACTGGTGACCGAAGAGCGCGCCGCCGCCCTCGCCTGGGTCGACCGCTGCTTCGAAGGCGGCTTCGGTCCGGCCGGCAACCGGGTGGTGATCGAGGAGTACCTGTCAGGCCCCGAGGTGAGCGTGTTCGCGGTGTCGGACGGCACCGATGCCATCACCCTCGAACCGGCCCGCGACTACAAACGCCTGCTCGACGGCGACGAAGGCCCCAACACCGGGGGCATGGGCAGCTTCTCCCCGGTCGAGCTCCCGGTCGGACTGGTGGAACAGGTCCGCCAGGAGATCATCCTGCCGGTACTCCGCACCATGGCCGCCGACGCCAACCCCTACGTCGGGTTCATCTATGCCGGGCTCGTGCTCACGCCCGAAGGACCCAAAGTGATCGAGTTCAACGCCCGTCTCGGCGACCCCGAGACCCAAGTGGTCCTCCCCCGCCTCCAAACAGACCTCGTCGAGGTTATCCAGGCCGCCCTCGCCGGGCATATCACCTCACTGGAGCTCGACTGGTCACCCCGCAGTGCCGTCAACGTGGTGCTGGCCGCCGGCGGTTACCCCGACAACCCGCGCTCGGGCGACCGGATCAGGGGGCTCCCGGTCACCGACGACGACGTGCTGGTGTTCCACGCAGGCACGACCCGTGACGATGCCGGCAGGCTGGTCACATCGGGGGGCCGCGTGCTCAGCGTGGTCGGCATGGGTGACACGATCGACGACGCACGAAGCCGGGCCTATGCGGCGACCGAGGGCATCCGCTTCGACGGAAAGCAGAACCGCTCCGACATCGGCTGAAACTCCGGTTGGGCGGGTCGCGCTCGGCCGGTACCCCATGCGCTGTCTGGCGGACCCACCCCGGTCCGATCGGCCGGCTCCCCGGGGCGCCCGCACCGGGTGGGAGCGTCGCCCTTCCGTTCAAGCCCATTCGACGATCGGTCGATACCGATCCGAATGACTCCCGCCACCCCATCGCCGACCGGGTACGCCCCGGGTAGTCGGGCCACGAAGGCCGCCGTGGTGACACTGGCGATCTACTCCTTCGGATATGTCGCCTTCATGTTGGCCTTCTCGATCATCTTCGTCGGCCCCGGTCTCGGAGGCATCGGCCTGGTGTACGGCGGGCTCATGTTCGTCGGCCTGCTCCTGTCGGTGTTGCCGCAGTTCGTCGCGCTGGCCCTGCTCATCGCCGCCCGGCGACGCGACCCGGAACGGCCAGGACGTCGACTCATGGTGATCGCCACGGTGTTGCTGCTGATCACCAGCCCATGGCACCACAAGCTGGTTCTCGTTCCGACGTGTTTGGCGACGATCGGAACGTTCCAGGTGGTCCGTCGGCGGCGTCCTTTGGTGTCGGCTCCGTGATCGACCCGGAACGCCACGCCTGCGGGGCCCGACAGGCTGGCGGGGACGCCGGCCGCCCACTTCACAGCAACCCGAGTGGGAGCGTCACCGCGATGGCACAACCGTGCGGCTCGATGTTGCGGGCGCCGATGGTGCCGCCGTGAAGATCGACGATCCAGCTGGCGATGGCGAGACCCAGGCCACTCCCACCCGAGCGGGCGGCATCGGACCGGTAGAAGCGCTCGAAGATACGCTCCAGGTCCTCAGGTGGCACACCCGGGCCGCCGTCGGACACCTCGATCGTGGCGGCGGCATCGGTCACGTTCACGGACACCGCCACCGCACCCTCCCCGCCATGGCGGATGGCGTTGTCGATCAGGTTGGCGACCACCGAGTGCAGTTGCTGGGGGTCGCCGACGATGGGCACCTTCGATGGCGCATCCACCGTGATCGTCGGCGGCGGCTGCCGCAGGCAGGCCTCGGCGACCACTTCCTCGACCACCCCCACGAGGTCGATCGGAATCGGATGGAAGGCGGTGGCGCCCGCCTCCAGACGCGAGAGCGTCAACAGCTCCCCCACCAGTCGGGCGAGGCGTTGCGTCTGGTTCAGCATCGCCTGCAGGGTCTGGTGGTCGTCCTCGACAACGCCGTCGAGCAGGTTCTCGAGACCGGCGTGCAACACGGCGAGCGGGGTCCGCAGTTCGTGGCTCACATTCGAGATCAGGTCGTTGCGTTGCCGTTCGAGGTCGGCGAGATTGGCGGACATCTCGTTGAACGCCTGCGCCAATCGACCCACCTCGTCGACCGAGGTGGCCGAGACCGCCAGGCCGTAGTCGCCGGAGGCCACGGCGGAGGTGGCCTCGGTCATCTCACGCAGAGGGGCGGTGATGCCGCGAGCGAGGATCTGCACCGACACCACCGAGAACACGACCGCAGTGGCCATCGCCCACATCGGGTGCAGCCCGAAGGCACCGCCGACCGTGACCGCGGTGGCGGCGACGATGACGGCCGCTCCCAGCACGATCGTGAGCTTGAGCTTGAGCGACGGGACCCTGTCGAGCGGACGAATCCGGCGGAGGGGAAGCCAGCGGTCCAGCCACCGGTACACGGGGGCGATCGACTCGTCGAACCTTCGCAAGGCACCCCCGGGCTCGGTCATCGGATGGCACCGGGCGTGACACCCAGGGCGTAGCCCACTGAGTGCACGGTGCGGATGACCCCGGCCCCCAGCTTGCGTCGGACCGAACGAACATGGCTGTCCACCGTCCGGTGACCGGCCGAGTCGCGGTAACCCCACACCTTGTACAGGAGTTGCTCTCTGGTCATGACCGCTCCCTGAGACGTGGCCAGAGCCAACACCAGATCGAACTCGAGGGCGGTGAGGTGAACTACGACTCCGCCCCTGTGCGCCAGCCGCCGCGACACGTCGAGCACGACGTCGCCGATCTCGATCCGCTCATCGCCTCTGGACACGTTCTCACCGGAGCGTCGCAACACCGCTCGTATGCGTGCCACCAGCTCCCGAACACTGAACGGCTTGGTGAGGTAGTCGTCGGCACCCACCCCCAGCCCGATCAACATGTCGGCCTCGTCATCTTTGGCGGTGAGCATCACCACCGGGGTTCGCCGGGCGCTCTGGATGCGCCGGCACACCTCTACACCGTCCAAGCCGGGGAGCATGAGATCGAGGACCACCAGGTCGGGCCGGAGCTCCGACGCCCGCTCGACCCCCTCCAACCCGTCGTGGCACGTCTCGGTGACGAACCCCTCGCTGCGCAGCCGTTCTGCGATCATCGACGCGATGTCGACCTCGTCCTCGATGATCAGAATCGTGATGTCCATCCATCCCGCCGGCCGGAGGTGAGCGGATCGTAGCGCTCGGGCCCAGCACCGCCACGTCGGTTCATCGTGTCGCCCTCACCGGGATGAGACGGGTCGGCAGAGTAGGCTCGACCCTGGTCGACGTGTCCGGCGCGTGTGCCCCGAACCCCGACAACACCGCCTCGAGTAGTGGGAGTGCCCGGTTCACCTGCTTCACCGAGATCACCCGGTCCCACATCCATTCGAACTTCTTCCACCCGGCCGAATAAGCGAGGTGACGCAGCACGTCCCTCGGCGGCTTGCCACGGGCGGCACGGGCGATCGAGCCCCAGCTGTAGAAGTTCCGGTACGCCCTCCAGTACCCGTCGATCAGCTGGTCGGCGGACATCGATCGAGGTCGGTAGACGACCTCCCGGGTGGTGTACCGGTCCCAGTCGCGATGGAGGATGCGGCCGTCCGCCACCATTCGCCGGTACAGCTCGGTACCCGGGTACGGGGTGAGGATGTGGAAGGTGGCGGTCTCCATTCCCACCGACGTCGCCCACTCGACCGTGCGATCGAACACGTCGGGACCGTCGTGGTCGAGGCCGAAGACGAAGGACCCGTTCACCATGATCCCCAGGTCGTGGATCCGGCGGATGGCGGCGTCGTAGTCGCGGGCCACGTTCTGTCGTTTGGCATGGCTCGTCAGGCTGGCTTCGCTGAGCGTCTCGAACCCCACGAAAACGCTCCGCATCCCGGCCTCGGCCGCCGCCTCCAATAGCCCGGGCTGGAGGACGGCGTCGACGGTGGACGCCGCCTGCCACAGCCGGCCCATCCCCCGCATTCCGGCGAACAACTCCCTGGCGAACGACGGCTTGCCGAGCAGATGGTCGTCGAGGAAGTACACGTGGCGGCCGGGGAGGCGGTCGATCTCGGCCAGCGCCTCGTCGACCATCTGGGTGTAGAAGCCCCGGCCTCCCCGGAAGAAGGCGTCCTTGTAACAGAAGTCGCAGTGGTGCGGGCAGCCCCGTGACACCACGATCGAGTTCGGGCACAGGTACAGGTCCCGCCTGATGAGGTCTCGCCGAACCGGTGGGATGCCTTCGAGGGTGCGGGTGCACGACCGGTACACGGGCTCGGGATGCCCAGCCCGGAAGTCCTTCAGGAATCGCGGCCAGGTGTCCTCGCCGGGACCGAGGAAGATCGAATCGGCGTGGGGGGCTGCCTCATCGGGAAGCGATGTCACGTGCAGGCCGCCCATCGCCACGAACACCCCCCTGCGGCGGTAGCCGTCGGCGATCTCGTACGACCGGCGTGCCGAGGTGATGTACACCTGGATGACCACCAGGTCGGGCTGTTCGTCGAGATCGAGCGATTCCACGTGCTCGTCCTGGATCACCACCTCGTCGTCGGGGTCGAGGTAGCCGGCGAGGGTGGCGAGACCGAGCGGCGGGAACAGCGAATACTTGATCGGTCGCCAACCGGGCCCCACCGCCTCGATCAGCGCCGGCAGGATCATCTTCACACGCATTCGCACCTCTCGATCGCTCTGCTCTCAAGCTACGAACGGCGTGTGGCGGGGTGGTCGGAGGTATGTGAAGAAACCGTGGAGATCGGGCCGGTCCTTGTGCTCAGGGCATCCGCGAGCGGAGCGGTGCGGCGAGGTCGCCACGCTCGCCCACCTCGATCTCGTCGAGATCCAGCCAGGCGGCCATCGCCGCCAGTTCCTCGACGAGCTCAGCCGCGACCCGATCCCGGTCCACGCCGGCCTCGCCGAACGCCGAGCGGACCAGGAGTCGTCGTGCCTTGCGGTCAGCTTTCAGGTCGACCCGGGCCACCAGCGTGTCGTCGAGCAGGAAGGGAAGCACGTAGTACCCGAAGACACGTTTGGGTTCGGGGGTGTAGATCTCGATTCGGTAGTGGAACTGGAACAGGCGCTCGCCACGGTCACGGAACCAGACCACCGGGTCGAACGGGGCGAGCAGCGCCCGGGCCGAGATCGAGCGAGGGTGGGCGGCGGCGACGTGCAGGTAAGCCGGATGGCGCCATCCGATCACCTCGACCTCTTCCACCTCGCCGCGGGAAATCAGGCGGGGCAGGAGGCGGCGGGCGTCGCCGACCTTGAGCCGGTAATAGTCGGCGATGTCGTGGATGGTGCCGATGCCGTGGGCGGCGGCGCCCAAGGCCAGCATCTCGGTCTTGGCGTCGTCGGCTTCGAGGGCTCCGAGCTCGACGGCGTGGGGGTGCACCCGCTCGGGCAGGTCGTAGACCCGTTGGAACCCGGGGCGATCGGCGGCCGTGACCTTGCCGGTCAGGAAGAGCCGTTCGACGGCGATCTTGGCGTCGCCCCAGCCCCACCAGCTGTCAGCGCGCCGGTGGCCATCCAGGTCGCCCACCTTGATGGGGCCGCGCTGGCGGACCGCTTCCAGCACATCGTCGACGAAGCCGGGCTTCTCGAGCTCGATGCGATCCATCGCCGCCCAGTGGCGGGCGCCCTCCATTCGGTGCACCAACAACGGGCGGTGCTCGACCGGGACCAGTGAGGCTTCGTGCACCCAATACTCGAGCAACTCCCGGGACTGCCACAACCATCGGTCGAGGGCCGCGCGGTCGTAGGCGCCCATCCGGGCGAAGAACGGGAGGTAGTGGGCGCGGGCTACGACGTTCACCGAGTCGAGTTGGACGATGCGAACCGAGTCGAGCACCCGGCGGAAGTGGCGGACATCCACCCGTCCCGGTGGACGGGGAGCTCCAAATCCCTGCGCCGCCAACGCAATCCTGCGGGCACGTTCGAGGGGGATATGCCTGACCACGGCTGCACGCTACCCGGCCTGGTCACCCGGGGATGGGTCAGCCCTGGTTGCCGCCGCCGCCGTTCCCACCGCCGCCACCGTTCCCGTTGCCTCCGCCGTTTCCGTTGTCGCCACCGTTCCCGCCGCCACCAGCATTCCCGTTCTCGCCAGCATTCCCGATGTCGCCACCGTTCCCGCCGCCACCAGCGTTCCCGGTGCTGTCGGCGTCGTCGTCTCCACTGCCATCACTGGTCCCCCCGGCGCCGTTGTCGGTGCCCTGGACATCACCATCGTCTGCCTGCCCGGGCGCATCGTCGCGCCGCTCCTCGGCCAACTCCTGCCCGGTACGTTTGACGGCATCGAGCGCTTCCCCGAGCGGGCCCGGGCTCGCTCCGGTCTCGGGTACATCGGAGACCAGCGCTTGCAGCACGTCGTCGACCGCCAGCGTCGGGTCTTCGTCGATCCTGGCGGCAACCAGCTCGTCGACGGTCGCCACCGCACGAGTGATACGGCTGTCCGGAACACCCGAATCGAGCGATGTCCGTTGGTGCTCTGCTGCCCGGAGACCACGCTCGACGCCCTGCATGGCCAGGGCGAGATCGTCGTCGACCGCGGCCACTGCCACGCCGCCCCACGCCCCCACCATCGACAGTGCCAACAGCACGCCCGACAACCGGCGAAGCCCACCCGAACGCCCCGTCATGAGCCCAACCGTTCCACGAATTCGGGGCAGAGGCTCTCGACGCCCGCCCCCAGAATCACACCACCGAGCAGCAGGTCATCGGGAGGGATCTCCCCACCGTCCGAGGCCTCGGTGAGCGCCAGGATGTATGCGGTCATCACCTCCTCGGCGGACAGACCGTTCTCCAGCAACTCACAGAACAGGACCGCCGTCCCCAGATAGGTTTCGGGGTCATCGAAGGCGTCGCCCTCATAGGCCGTCCCGGCCAGACCCTGATCGACAGCGGCCAGGAACACCGCTGCCTCCGGGACGTCGGGCAGCCGCTATCACCCCGACCTCCACGCCGGTGGCCTCGGACAGGATTGCCAGCGTGGTGGAGGGAATCGACTCGACGAGTCCGGCGGTGGCGGGCGCGCCACCGCAAGCCGTCACCACGACGGCTCCCACAACGAGCAGAGCGCGGATCCCCATCACGACCATCCCAGCGTATCCGGCGTGCGGACATCCGCCACCCTCCGGATGCCACAATGCCGGAATGATCCCCAGGTACAGCCTTCCCGAGATGTCCGAGGTCTGGTCGGAGAGCCGCAAGCTGGCCGTGTGGAAGGACGTCGAGGCGCTGGTGGTGGCCGGCTGGGCGGACCGCGGCGTCGCACCCACCGAGGCGGCCGAAGCCGCCCTGGCCGCCCCCGTACCCACACCCGAGGCGGTGGCCGAACGCGAGGCGGTCACCGACCACGACATGGCGGCGTTCGTCGACCTGCTGGCCGCCTCCACCACCACCGGTGGAGAGTGGATCCACTACGGACTCACCTCGTCGGATGTGCTCGACACCGCCGCCGGCGTGATCATGCGCCAGGCGGCCGACCTACTGGTAGACCGCCTCGACGACCTGATCGCCGTGGTGCTGACCCGGGCCGAAGAGCACCGTCACACCGCCTGCATCGGACGCACCCACGGGATCTGGGCCGAGCCCACCAGCTTCGGACTCAAGCTGATGGGCTGGGTGTTCGAGCTCCGCCGCGACCGGGAGCGGCTGGTAGCGGCCCGCCGGGCAGTGGCGGTGGGCACCATCAGTGGCGCCGTCGGCACCTACGCCCACTGCCCGCCCGAGATCGAGGCGTTCGTGTGCGACCGGCTCGGCATCGGCATCGAGCCCGCACCCACCCAGGTCACCGCCCGCGACCGCCACGCCGAGTTCCTGCAGGCCATCGCCCTCACCGGTGCCTCGATCGAGCGCTTCGCCACCGAGATCCGCCACCTGCAACGCAGCGAGGTGCGCGAGGTGCGGGAGAGCTTCGGCGCCGGCCAGAAGGGCTCCTCGGCCATGCCCCACAAGCGCAACCCGATCCTCTCGGAGCGGATGACCGGTATGGCCCGCCTCCTCCGCGGCTACGCCCAGGTGGGGGTGGAGAACGTCGCCCTGTGGCACGAGCGTGACATCAGCCACTCCTCGGCCGAACGGGTCATCCTGCCCGACGCCTGCCTGGCGCTGCATTACATGCTGGTCAAGTTCACCGGTCTGGTGAAGAACATGGTGATCGACACCGACCGCATGACCGCCAACCTCGAGTCCACCCACGGCCTGGTGTTCTCCCAGGCCGTGCTCCTCCACCTCATCGACAGCGGCCTCACCCGCGACGAGGCCTACCGCATCGTGCAACGCAACGCCATGCGAGCCTGGGACGACGGCGTCCACCTCCGCCAACTGCTCGCCTCAGACCCCGAGGTCACCCTCGACGCCACCCAACTGGAAGCATGCTTCGACCCGCAGTGGTTCCTGCGGCATGTGGACGAGGTGTTTGCCCGGTTGCCTGACGAGGACGCCGCGAAGAAGGCGCAGAAAGCAGAACGCAGAACGCAGAACGCCTGAGACCAGGAACCCGAGAAGAGGAGTAAGTCCCCTGGGTACCGGGTTCGGCGCGTCCCAGATCGGCCGGAGCGGCGCGAATCGATCAGGCGTTCGAGGTCGCATGGCTCCTGGAGGCCATGCGCCCTCCGTCGGCCGTCTGAAACCGGGCCTGCGCGCCTCCCCTTCGTAACAGGAAGCAGAGTCGACCGGGCAATCTGTCCCACCAGCCACGCCTCGACCAGTCCGGGCGTTCTGCGTTCTGCGTTCTGCGTTCTGCGTTCTGCGTTCTGCCTTCTGTCTTCAGCCAACGAGCGGGTCCACCAGGGCCGGTGGATAGACGGCTCCGAGTGTCTGGTTGAAGGTCTCGGTGGGGAGCACGACCCAAGCGCCGCCGGTGGTGACGAAGTCGTCGGTTTCCAGGCGGATGCGGGTGATCGAGTCGGTGTCGATGTCGCGGTAGCGGTAGCCGAGCGAGGCGATCTGGGTGATGGTCCAGCCGGCGTCCATGCGGACGGCCGACGACAACCGTTCCAGGGCTTCGGCCAGCGCGGTCGGGGACCGGTAGGCAGCGAGCTTGGCGGCGAGCTGCAGCAGCACGTCCTGTTGATGTGACTGGCGGGTGAAATCGCTGGTGCCGATGGCCTGCCAGCTCCCGCCGATGAGTTGTTCGGCCTGCCGGGACCTCACCCAGGCGAGGGCGGTCTGGCCTCCGGCGGTGGTACATCCGGCCGGGAGTTCGAGGTGCGCCTTCTTGTCGCGGGTGGGCGCGTCCACGCAGATCGAGATGCCACCCATCCAGTCGATGACGTTGGAGAATCCGGAGAAGTTGACCCGGGCGTAGTGATCGACGGCGATCCCGGTGAAGTCCTCCACCGCCAACGCCAGCAGCTCGGGACCGGTGGCGAACTCGGCACAGCCGTTGAGGTTTTCGTTGATGCGGGTGAATCCCTCGGTGCACCGGTTGGGGAGCCACATGTCCCG
>JBHJOH010000178.1:0-5187 GCA_050329955.1 Acidimicrobiia bacterium
GCCGTGGCCTGGCGGGCGCCCGGAGAGCCGGATCCGGACGCCATGCGATGCAGCGAGAACACCAGGGACCGGACCTCGTCGGCCACCGGGTCGGCGTCGCCGAGATCGTGGGAGCGGACGGCACCGTCCCGGACGGAAACGGCCCGGAGTCGTCCCCGATCACGGAGGAAGGCCACCAGGGTGCGCCCGGCCAGGGCCTCGACGACCCGGCCACGATCGATCCGGTCGCGGGTCTCCGCCACTCCCCTGACTCCGTGCGAGGCCCGCCGCACCCGGTCCTCCAGTCGGGCGCGCCGGACGAGCAGCCCGGCGACGTCGCCGCCGGGGGTGGCCCGGATCTCTCCGTCGATCTGGCGCAGCGCCGTCAGATCCGCGGCCAGCGTTGCGTCCTCGGGGCGATGAACCGGCGGCAGGTGGAGCGAGGCCGCCCGCCACGACTCGACGGTGGCGAGCAGGCTCCACGGTCGACCCGAGTCGACCGCCAACTGAACCGCCCGCACGATGAGGTCCCGACCGATCGTCGAGGCGTGGGCCCGGAGCTCGGGAGACCCCAACACCGAGCGGTGCTCGTCGAGAACGGCCAACCCCGACCGAAGGGCCCGGCGGGCCGCGCCGACATCGCCATCCGACACCGCCAGCAACGATCGGGCGTGCCACCGCTGCGCCCGCAGGACGGCGGGTTCGGAACGGCCGGCGTCGTGTTCGGCCAGCAATCGCCGGGCCCGCGACATCTTCCCCTGCCGAATCAGGGCGGCGGCGGCCGCTACCCGTGCCTGCGCCGCTTCGAGTTGCCAGCCCAGGCGCTCCAGGTCTTTGATCAGGGATAGCGACTCCTCCGCCCCGGACAACCCCAGCTCCGAACGTGCGGTCACTTCCACGAAACGCGCCTGCACCGACCACGAGTCGCGGCCCTGCGCCTCGAACAGCCGGCGAGCGGTGCCGCCCAATCGGGCCGCCGCCTGGTGGTCGTTGGCAGCCAATGCCATCCGGGCCGCCAGCAGGTCGGCTTCGGCGGCATCGACCAGACTTCCCGCCTCGGCCAGACCGCGGGAGGCCTCGGTTGCGTCGCGGCGCGCCTCGGCCAACAGCCCGGCATGGGCCGCCACCTCGGCCCGGTCGAGGGCCAGCACGGCCCGGCGGGTGTCGGCCACCCCGAGCTCGTCGAATACCTCCTCGGCCCGGGAGAACCAGTCGAGGGCCGAGGCGACATCGCCCAGACGTCCCAGCGTGAAGCCGAGATTGGCGGCGCAGCTGGCGGCGGACAGGTGTTGGCCGTCGGCCACCGCCAGAGCGTAGGCCCGGGCCAGGTCGGCCGCCCCGCCCTCGTGGTCACCCCGGTAGGAGGCCGCCAGCGCCCGGTTGTTGAGGAGACGGACGAGGGTGGCCCTATCTTCGCTCAGCCCTGGCTCAGCCCGTCGGTACGCCTCGAGGGCGCCGACCAGATCACCCTGCCGCTGCAGGACCAGTCCCCGCTGCATCTCGTTGCGGGCCCAGGCCAGTCCCGAGATGTGCTCGGCCGCCCACTCCACCATGCCCAGCGCCTGGGTCAGGTCCCCGCGTCCCAGGTGGACCAGGGCCAGCGAACTCGTGATGAGGGCTTCCAACTCGGGATCCTCGGCCACCGAGATCGCCCGTTGCAGGAATCGCTCGGCGGCGTCGAGATCGCCCAGCTCGCGGTGGGCGAGTCCGGCCGCCCAGCACACCGAGGCAGCCTCGGTGGCATCGAGGGTGTCGAGGTCGATGCGTCCGACGGTGGCGAGGGCGCGACCAGGGTCGGCATGGGCCAGCTCCACCAGACCGCGAGATGCCGGGTCGGTGTTGGAAGAGGCGAGCGAAACCGTCACGGTCAGATCGTACGTGACATGCTGGTCATGACTCTGATACCTGCGACACCCCGGGTATCGCAGACGAAGGGACGACCCACATCATGGCCGCACACGAAGCCGGCGCCGACATGCTCGAGATGTACCAGGAGCAGGCCCGGCGCTACGCCGCCCGCCTGGCCGCCGGTCGCATCGGAATGGACGCCGGAGGGTTCTCGTACCGCACCGGCGAAGTGATCGTCCGCTGGGACGAGGACAACCGCCGGCGGGTGGCCGAGGTGGTGAAGGGAGCAGACCCCACCGGTACGATGGCCGGCTACGCCCGCATCGCCGTCGACGATGCCCGGTCAACCCTGGCCGCGTTGCGCTCCGCCGGTGCCGACGCCGCCTTCAACCACGTGTTCTTCGCCAACCCCCAGTACCTCGGCAACCCCCAGTACCTGGGCAACCCCCAGTACCTCGGGAATCCCCAGTATCTCGGGAATCCCCAGTATCTCGGCAACCCCCAGGTCAACAGCGCCGTGCCGGCAGCCCGACCCGGTCCCTATGAGAAGCCTTCGAAGTGTGATCGCCGCCCGGTGGTGGCGGTGCTCGACTCGGGGCTGCAGACCCGTGACGGGCTTCCCCGCCACCCATGGCTGGTCGATCACGTGGTGGTGCAATCCAACTGGTCGAGTGGCGACGATGTCGCCTCGCCGGTCGACGAGGACATGACCGATGTCGACGGTGACGGGATGCTCGACCGGATTGCCGGCCACGGGACGTTCATCGCCGGCATCGTGCGCAGGCTCGCCCCCGAAGCCGAGATCCACGTCGAGGGGGTGCTGTCGAGTTTCGGGGAAGGTGACGACTTCGAGATCGCCGCCGGTATCCAGCAGTTGGTCGACCGGGTCGAGCCCGACATCGTGAACCTGTCGCTCGGCGGCCACACCGACGACGACCAGCCGCCGCCGGTGCTGTCGGCGGTGCTGCGGGCGCTCACCGACAAGGGGGTGGTGGTGGTCGCTTCCGCCGGCAACGACGCCACCTGCCGCAGGACGTGGCCGGCCGCCCTGCCCGACGTGATCGGGGTGGCGGCGCTCGAGTGTGTCGACCGGGCATGGTTCTCGAACTACGGGCCGTGGGTGGACGCCTGCGCTCCAGGAGTGGACGTGCACTCCACCTTCGTGTTCTTCGACGGGTCGGCGGTGGAGGTAAACGGTGTCGACATCGACCGCTACGAGGGGTTCGCCACCTGGAGCGGGACGTCGTTCGCCGCCCCCAAGGTGGCCTCCGCGATCGCCCGGGAGATGACGCGAGCCGATGTCGACGCCCGCCAGGCCGCCGACACGCTGGTCCACCAACACGGCCTGTTCCGGATTCCCGACCTGGGCACGGTGGTGAATCTGCTCTGACGACGTATCAAACGCCCCCCGCCGGTCTCTCTCGGACGGCCCGGCGTGTAAGGGGTTCGCCCCGGTCCACGAGAGAGCGCCCACCCGTTGGGGGCACCGGGCGGGGGCTCTCGAACTTGGGGGGTATCGAGGGAATCCGCTCGTCGGATTCCCTCGATGCGTTTCACAGCTTCGACATCCGCTCCAAGGCGGCCTCGAGGGTGGCGTCGTCCTTGCAGAAGGCGAAACGGACCAGCCTGCTGCCCTCGTTGGTCCGGTGGTAGAAGAACGAGGGAGGGATGGCGGCCACACCGATGTCGGCGATGAGATGGTCGACGAACGCCAGGTCGTCGGGATATCCGAACCCGGTGTGATCGGCCAGCACGTAATAGGCCCCCTCCGGCGCCCGCACGCCGAATCCGATCCCGGCCAGCGCCTCCGTCAGCATGTCCCGTTTGGCCCGGTACATGGCGAGCAGATCGGAGTAGTACGAGTCGGGTGCCCGCAGCGCTGCCGCCGCACCGTGCTGCATCGGATTGGGGGTGGTGAAGGTGAGGAACTGGTGCGCCGCCCTCACCCCCGCCGTGAGGTGCTCGGGGGCAACCGCCCACCCGGTTTTCCACCCGGTGACCGAGAACGACTTCCCGATCGACGACAGCGTCACCGTGCGATCCCACATGCCGGGCAGCGTGGCCATGCGGACGTGTTCGGTGTCGTAGACCATGCGCTCGTACACCTCGTCGGTGATGACCGTGACGTCGTACTCGACGGCGAGTTCGGCGATCAGCTCCATGTCCGCCCGCGAGAAGACCTTGCCGCTGGGATTGTGCGGGGTGTTCACCAGGATCCCCCGGGGACGCTGGGCGAAGGCGGCGGCCAGTTCGTCGGGGTCGAAGGTGAAGTCGGGGGCGTGCAGGGTCACATAGATCGGGACCGCTCCCGAGATGGCACATCCCACCGGGTAGGCGTCGTAGGCCGGTTCGAACAGGATCACCCCGTCACCGGGCTCGAACGTCCCCAGGAAGGTAGCAGCCAACGCCTCGGTGCACCCCGACGTCACCGTCACATGCCGGGCCGCATCGATCTCGCAGTCGGTGTCGGCCAGCCACCGCTCGGCGATCGCCGCACGCAGATCGGGGATTCCCATCGACGGCGGATACTGGTTGGAGCCATCGAGCAGCGCCGCCACCGCCGCCGCCTTCACGAAGTCGGGCCCCTCCCAGCTCGGATACCCCTGCCCCAGGTCGATCGCTCCAACCTCACGAGCCCGGGCGGTGATGGTGGTGAACACAGTCGAACCGAACGGGGCGAGTCGCGAGCTGACCATGGCGGGAAGGTAGATGAGGCGGAGGCGGGGGCGCAAGCGAGCATCGAGCATCGAGCATCGAGCATCGAGCATCGAGCATCGAGGCCATTCTGGCTGGTAGCTGGTAGCCATTAGCTGGCTGCAACTCGTCCTGGTTTGCCGTCGGTGCGGTTCGGATAGAGAGGGCCTGCCGACCAGCGGATACGCGCGGCCGGTCCGGGAGTGAGCTCGAGAGGGAGGGACCAGCGAGTGACCGATAGCACTGTTCACCATCACGGCGAAGGTTCCGCACACTCCAAGACCTCCGAACACCAAAGGGCCGAGGGCGGCACCGACCACCCGGTCGATGGTCACCGCCCTTCCGCCGGCGTCCATGACAAACACGCCGGCCACAGCGTGGCGATGTTCCGGGACCGCTTCTGGCTGTCGCTCGTTCTCACGATTCCGGTGGTGTTCTACTCGGAGATGGTCCAGGGCTGGTTCGACTACACCGCCCCCGGCTTTCCCGGCTCGGGGTGGATCTCACCGGTCCTGGGCACCGCCATCTTCGTGTACGGAGGAGCACCCTTCCTGAAGGGGGCACTCCAGGAGATCCGGGATCGCACACCCGGGATGATGTTGCTGATCGGGATGGCCATCACGGTGGCGTTCGTGGCGTCGGCGGCGACCACCCTCGGCTGGTTCG
>JBHJOH010000179.1:0-3191 GCA_050329955.1 Acidimicrobiia bacterium
GTCCTGCAACCAACCGGTATCGCTACGAACCTGGCGTTCGGACAGGGATCCCTCGCTGGGTGGACCATGGATGCAGCGAATCCCGACACGGTGTTCGAGGTCCACTCCGACGACGACCCAGCATCAGACGACCCCTACGCCGCCCATGTGGTCATGTCCGGGCTCGGGCTCGGTTCCGATCAACTGGTGCGCGAGGTCGAGACCCAGGTGGCGATCGCCGAGGTCGCCGTCCGAGTGGCCGGAACACCTGGTGGGCTTGCCATCCTCGAGGTCACCGACAGCACCGGGGTCCGGACCGATTCGGTGACCCTGACGGGGGACACCACCTGGCATCAACTGGCGGTAGACGTGGCCGCCAACGAAACAGTCACGATCCGGCTCGTCGCCGACCGGTTCACCGCGCTCGGCGGGGTTGACGTCGCCTTCGACGGTGTTTACCTGAACGAAGAACTGTGAACCACCACACCACCACTCCTCCTTCGACCAAACAGCCGCTCCGGCGGCCGGCACGGTCCACCATCAACCTGGCGGTGGTGGCCGTGCTGGTCGCCGTCGGCCTCACCGGTTGCGGCCTGTTCCGCACCGTCCTCGAAGTCCACAACGAAACAGACGAGAAACTGACCGTCATCTCTGAGACGGACACCGGGGCGACGTTCGAATGGGGCGACATGCCCCCAGGCGCCAGAGTGGAGATCGAGGATGAGTGCATGTCGGCGGACATCGTTGTCGTTGACGTCGACGATGAGGAAGTGGCCCGGCTGCCAGGTCCGTTCTGTGCTGAGGCCTCTCCCTGGGTGATCACCCAAGACATGCTCCCCGACCGATCCAGCTAACACGCCCTCCCGGAGCGCCCAGACTAATGCGAACCCGCCGCCACCTTGGGCATCGCACGCTGACCGGCTGGCGACGCCGCCCCTGACGAACCCCTCCCCGGGGGGAGTCGCCCTGGAACCAATGACGGGTGTCCGCCTCTGGTATCAGCGCAATCGTGGCCGCTCAGGTTCCGGCTCTCGACCACGCTCTTAGGCACTGACCGCCCGTCGGTCGGCCGCCCAAGAACGGCATGTTGTTGCACCTCGCCCGGCATGCAACGTGGCAACGGGCGAGCGTCACGCTCAGTGACGACCCGGCGAGGGGCAGGCGCTCCTGGATGTGCCGATCTGCGCCGTATGGGATTGCGGGCGTTCTCGTCCCATATCTGGTGATCGGCGCTGGTGTTTCACGTATCCTGGCATTGATGGCGCAGTGGGACAGTTGGGTGGCTGCGGTGGCCGGCGGAGTTGCTCGAGTCTTGTGACCGGCTTCGAACCGACGGTTGAGACGGCACCGTGAGCGATGGCTGGGCTGGTGGCGTTCGGCTGGGTGGTGGCGTCGGGGTTTCGGGGAGGCGTGTTGGTGTTGGATCGTTCAGGCTGAGACGGGTGTTGGTGTGTTGCTGGGGCGGGGTCGAGGATCGGACATGGCTTGGGTGAAGAGGATCCACTGGAAGATGGTGGCGGCGGTACCCAAACGGGTGGGCCAGTCGATGCCCTCGCCGACACCGAACAGGGCGATGGCGACTGGGAACAGCACGACGCCAAGGGCCATGGAGCGGAGGTCGATGGATCTCCACGGCCTGGCGTCGGGTGCGCGGCCGGCGCCCCGTTCCCGTACGATCCAGACGATGGTGAGGGCGAGGAACCCGGTGAAGGGAACGGCCAGGACGGTGAGGTGGACGTTGACGTCCCACATGGCTCCCTCGAAGGAACCGGCCCCGCCTTGGGCGATGCCGGCGACAGCGATGAAGGCGAGGGGACCGTGCCACGCCAGGAGGAAGGCGTGGACCAAAGACCGGAGTCGGTTGCGGCCATCCAGGTAGAAGGCGAGGAGGGAACTCCTGGCCAGTGCCGGGAACACCCAGAACGAGCCGGCTCGGCCGGTACCTTCGATGCCCAACACCGACCAGGTGGAATTGTCGGGCCGGAACAGCCCACGCAAGGCGGGGGTCCACAGGAACGTCGTGGTGAACACGGTCCATGCCATCACCACTCCACCCATCCTGGCCGTCTGATCCCGTGAGGTCATTGCTGCTCCTTCCTTGCTTCGATCAGACCCAGGGCCTCGTCGCACCAGGCGATGCGAGCCTCAACCACGTGGATTCCCATGCGCAGGGTCAGGTAGTGGTGGAACTCGTCGGGGCCCAGGTCATGGCGATCATCTGTCTGTAGTTCGGTGTCTGCTTCTTCGACCGCGGTCAGGGCTTGGTGTCGGCGTTCGAACTCGGCTTTGAATTTTCGAACAAACGCCGTGGTGGCATCGAGGTCGCCCAGTTCGTCGAGGAAGAAGACCTGGGCGGCGAACACGTAACGCTCATCGCGGAACGCCGGACCCTCCTCCAGCCACTGACGCAGCTTCTCCCGACCGGTCGGCGTCGTCCGATACAGCCGTCGCCGGGGACCTTTGGCGGGCGGGGCGTTTTTGCTTTCGAGCAGACCGGCTGCTTCCAGACGATGCAGCGTCGGGTAGATCTGGCTCAACTCGGCCGACCAGAAGTAGCGGATGGCCTGATCGAACACCGCTTTGAGCTCGTAGCCGCTGATCGGTTCCCTACACAACCCCACCAGGATGCGATCCAAGCTCATTCCGACACTATACAACTAGTTATATAGTGTCGTCAACCCATCCCGTCACCCTCCGACCTGATCGCCTACGGGCCGGACCCGGCCGGCGGGTCGTTCGGTGTGGCAGGGGCCGTGTTCGTTCGTGCCCGGGGTGGCGATCCGGGCGGCATCCGTTCCGCAGCGCCACCACCCACGCTCGCGGTTGGGCTCGGGCCGGCTCGGGGCCTGTGGATGGGTCAGACAGCTCTTCGGTAGGCGCCGGGCCGTATACCCATCACGCGGAGGAAGGCGTTGGAAAAGGCCGCCTCGGTGACGTATCCGACTTGGCGGCCGGTGGCGGCGACTGATCGACCGTCGCGGAGGAGTCGAGTGGCGACGTGCATCCGCCACCGGGTGAGATACTCCCGGGGAGTTTCCCCCACCGTTTCCCGGAAACGCTGATGAAACAACGACCGCGACATCCCCGACGCATGGGCAAGCTCGTCGATGGTCCACGGGTGGGCAGGGGTGTGATGCATCAGATGGATCGCTTCCCGCAGCGAAGGGTCTTTGAGAGCTCCGAGCCATCCCCCGTCGCCGGGGTCGAGCTGG
>JBHJOH010000180.1:0-22245 GCA_050329955.1 Acidimicrobiia bacterium
GCGCCCGCCTCTCGCGTGTGGTGAGGTTCCTGCGGTCGGGGCGGCCGAGGACTCCCGGGACCTGACTCCTTCAGCCTCGACCGGATACGGCCGACAGGACTGCCATGAACATCGTGATCCTCGCGTTCGGCCCAACCAAGACCACGACGGCCGCCATCAGGAGAGGACGTCGGTTGGCGGGAGCGTCGGCTGCCATCGTGGTGGTACCGGCCACCACGCTCGGGCGCTCCGTCAAGGTGACGGGTGCCGGCACGACCAAAACCAACGGATCGTCAGGTTTGGGGGAAGCACTGGAGGGAATGGAAGGTCCCACACTCCTGATCCACGATGATGCAGCCCTGGGGAGCCGCGCGCTCGCCGGCCTCAGCTCCGAGTTCGAGCGGCACCGGGCCATCATG
This sequence comes from Acidimicrobiia bacterium, assembly GCA_050329955.1. Taxonomy (GTDB): domain Bacteria; phylum Actinomycetota; class Acidimicrobiia; order Spongiisociales; family ZC4RG35; genus JAOUGY01. Next base: position 399 of record JBHJOH010000180.1, read on the forward strand.
GTGCCGGGCACGAACGATGTGGGTTCAGACCACTTCGTCGGCGTCCTGCCACCCGCCGAGGGGGCCGAGACTGCGCTGGCCAGAATGCGAAGCCCCCATGCCGGCGCGGAACTTCGACGGATCATCCCGACCGTGTTGTTCGGCTCGGCCCATGACCTGGCCGACCTCATCGACTCCAGAATCGTCGACCCCCGGACCACCCTCACCGCCACCACGATGCGCTTCGTTGCCAGCACGGTTGTGGCGACCCACAACGGCACCTGCCGCCAGCGGTTGCACGCCCCGGCGGCACCGGACGGACGACCGCTGCTGGTCGCCAGCATGATCGTCAGGGACGAAGAGGAGACACTGGAGGATTGCCTCGCCTCACTCTCCGGGCTGGTGGATCGCATCGACCTGGTGGACACCGGCTCGACGGACGCCACCATCGACATCGCCCGCCGGCACGGGGCCGAGGTCAGCACCATCGAATGGCGCGACGACTTCGGCTGGGCGCGCAATCAGGCCCTCGAGCGGTCGCGGGACGCCCACTTCGTCCTCCACATCGACGCCGACGAACGCGTGGTCTGCCCGGACCCCATCGAGTTCCGCCGGTTTCTCGCCACATTCGGTGAGGAATACCAGGCCTTTCAGCCCCGCATCGTCAACTACCACGATCTCGAACGCCGGGCGGTCACCTCGGAATTCCGGGCCACCCGCATCTTCACCACCAGCGACACCGCCTTCCTCGGTGCGATCCACGAGTCGCCCGTGTTGGTCTCCAAGGGCGAAGTCTCCATCCCCACATCTCCACTCGACATGTTGTGGATCGACCACATCGGGTACTCACAACACTTCGTCGGGACCCGCAACAAGGCCGAACGCAACGTTCGCATCGCCGCCGCCGATGTCGACACCGATCAGAACTTCCGAACGCTGTTCCACTATGCCCGTTCTCTCCAGTTGAGCGACCCCACCAACCCAGCGATCGCCGACTACTTCCAGCGCTCCCTGACATTCGGCGAACAGGCCAACGAGCAGAGCCGAGCCCACGCCTACGGTTCCATGGCCGGCTACCGCCTCCAGGAAGGCGATGTCGAAGGGGCGTTGTCGCTGGCGAATCAGGGAGCCGAGCTCGTCCCGGCCGACGAGGTGTGCGCCGTCGCCGCCTGCGAGGCGCTGGCCCGGCTGGGTCGTGATCGTGAGATTCTGGAAGTCCTGGAGCGACGGCGCGTCGGTGGTCCGATCCCGCCGCTCTTCTCCACCGAACACCTCAGCCGGACACTCGACAGCCATGAGGTTGCGGCACTGGCGGCGGTCGGCCGCTTCGACGAGGCGTACGCCAAGGCCAGCACACTCCTGCAACGCGCTCCCGGCGCCTTCCAACACTGGGGACCGCTCATCAAGTCGGCTAGAGCCGCCGGGGTCGACCATGTCGAGTTGCTGGCACGGCTGGCCGTTTTCGACCCGAGCGGATCCTTCGACCGCATCATTGCGACCAACCTCGACGCAGCCACCACGGCGGCCTTCGCGGTGCGCTACTTCGAGCTGGGCGGAGCCCACGCCCAGGTGGCCGCCACCGGCATCCTCACCGCCATCGTCTCCGACGATCCCGATACGGCACTGGTATTGACCACACCGGCCCATCGCCTGGAACCCGCCGTGATCCGCAAGCTCGCCTCGATGGCGGACGACCGGGGCTTTCCCGAGATCGCCGACGCGCTGATCGAACTGGCGGTGGCGTGAGGAGCGAGCGACGAGCGACGAGTCCTACCCGTCGATGTGTTCCCCGTACAGCTCCTGCCATTTGGTGTGCCACATATACATCGGCAGCTCGAGTTGGGACACCTGGGGCTCCAGGGTGGGCATTCGGATCCCCAGCTGCCAGGGCTCGAGCACCACGAAGTTGTTGACGATCGACAGGTCTGATCTCCGGATCAGCTCGGGGGAAACATCACCCGCCTGCTGATAGCCGACGTCGTGTCCCGCCGCTGCCAGGCATCCCAGCCACAGCACCTGTTCGTTGAAGTACCGGGGTGAGCCCCAGCGGAAGGCGGCTGGTCGCGGCTTGCCGACCAGCCATCCCGCCGACTCCGTTTCGTCGATGGTCGGCGTCGCCCACAGTCTGCGGAGATCGCTCGTCGTCCCGATGTGAACACAGTCGGAAGGATGGAACAAATAGCCCGGGGCGGCCCGGCCCGGCCGGGTGGCAATGGTGCTGGTGAGGATTCGCTGGTCGAACACGTCCAACTCGTCGACCCGGGTGGGATAGCGACCGATCCAGTCGACGAAGGCGGGGCTCTCGATCGGGGAATCGCTCCGCAGCTTGATCGACCAGGATCGCTCGCACCGCTCCACCCCGTTCCGGCTGGAAACCAACATGCGGTTCACGTTCATCATGCGGGGCGTTGCAGCCCCGTCCTCGTCGATGAGCGGCACCGAGCCCGGGTCCTCGTTGAGGATCACGTCGTCGGCGTCGAGGCCGACGACATCGGAGCCCTGCCAGGTCGAGACGATCAGCTGCGCCGCCGGAAGCACCCGCCGAACCGACGCCAGAACATCGGAGAGCCGAGGACCCACCGGCCCCTGAACCACCACCGAAACATCGTTGTCGGTCAACTCACCCAACTCGAGGTCCTCCGCATCTACGCTGCGCATGATGCCAGGTCTGACCTTGTTCCTAGTGGCGGGTGGTGACGCCCGCGCGATATCGAGCACCATGCGGGCGGCGCGGGCATTCTTCAAGGGCGTGGACGCAGAGGAGGTGACCCGTGGGCTCCACCCCGCCTTGTCCCCCGCCCCCCTCGATGCGGTGCCACTCAACGCCTCGCTCGAGGAGGTCTGGTCTGGGGCATGCGCCGGGGCATCGTCGCCGTGGGTGCTGTTCCTGCAACCAGGCGATCGTATCTCCGGCGACCTGGAGAGCGTGACCAGGCTCATGGCGGACCCCACCATCGATACCATCGGGGTCACGTTGGAGCATCCGCCGCTGGTGCCGAACCCGACGATCTGGCCGGCAGCACGGCTGGTGCGGGCTGCCACCTGGATGACCGCCGACCCCGAGCGGCTGACTGTTCGGGGCCAGCTCCGGATCCGATCCGGGGAGGTACTGGCCGATCCTCTGTACCGCACATGGGCCCTCGGGGCATTCGACCCGGCCGGCACCTCGATCGAGGCTGCCTGCGCGCTCCACCATGCCGGATTCCACGACGCCGCCCTCGTCCGACTGATCGACGTGGCCAACTCGTCGACGGATCATCGCGTAGTGGCAACTGCCTCACGCTATGCCACGATGGTGGCCGTCGCGGCCCGGCGCTCGGGGGTAGCCAAGCGCCCGGTCGAGGATTGGCTGCGGAGTTCAGGACGTTCCCAACCGGCGCTGGTGTGGTCGGCGATCGTCGAGCTGGGCCGGGACCACCCGGGTGGAGCGTGGCTGAGGCTGCGGGAGGCGAGTGAGCAACGACCCGACCCGGCCAGCGGCATCGATCCCGCCGTACTCGGTGCCTTGTCCACCGGACTCGAGGGCATGATGGCAGTCCGCCAGACCGAAGCCCTCAAATACCGCGAGGTCCTCAGATCGTCGAGCGACGATCGCCGCCGGCGGGCGGCACACTCCCTCGTGCATGCCTGGGCCGGGTCGGGGTTGGATCCCGCCGACTTGTTCACCGACCTCGATGCGGAGGCACGCGCTGCGATCGGGGATGCACTCAGCACAGTCGCTGCCATGGACGTCGACCTCTGGCTCGCCACGATCGAGGCCTATCTCGAGCATGCCACCCTCACCGACCGGCTGGCCGGACGGATCACGACGACGGCCGCCACTCATGGGCTCGACACGGCCACCGCCTGGAGCACCCGGCTCCGATCGGTCGGCCTGGCCCGATTCTGCCCACTCCTCGAGATCGCCAGGATGCACACGAACCCGGTCGACCGGACCGTCGCCGCCGCCATCGCCCTTTACGACCTGCAGGATGCCGGCGCCGCTCCCCTGTTCCGATCCGCCGTCGAGGCCGTCCCCACCCATCGCCTCCCCGCCATGCTGTCCGCTCTCCAGTCCCGCGTCCCCGCCGCCGTCGAAGCAGCGAGAGAAGCCGCCGCCACCACGGAGAAGCGCCGAATAGCCGCCAGTAGCCAGTAGCCAGCAGCCAGCAGTTCGATCGCCTTAAGGCGCGCCCGCTGTCTGCCGACAGGTCTTGGACATGGATTTCCTGGCCCACCGCGGGCTATGGACGGAACCCGCGGAACAGAACGGCCTGGACGCCTGCAAGGAAGCCTGGCGGGCAGGATTTGGAATAGAGACCGACATCCGAGACCGACCGGGCGAGATCGTGGTTTCCCACGACCCTGCCCCGGGCGGTGACCTGGTCACGCTGGAGATGCTGCTCGCCGAGCATGCCGCCATCGGATCGTCGACACCACTCGCACTCAACGTGAAGGCGTGCGGCCTCGCCGTGCCCACCGCAAAACGGCTGGCAGAACAGGGCACGGTTGGTGCCTTCGTCTTCGACCTGGCGGTACCCGACGCGCTTGGCTGGTTGGCGGCCGGGATCGACGTGTTCACCCGGCACTCCGACGTCGAGCCTGACCCGGTGCTCTACGAACGGTGCGCCGGGGTGTGGCTCGACTCGTTCGGCCCCGAGTGGTGGACACCTGAGGTCATCGCCCACCACATCGAAGCCGGAAAGCAGGTGGCCATCGTGTCTCCGGAGCTGCACGGACGTCCCTATCTCGCAGTCTGGGAGTCGCTCGCATCGTCGGGCGTCCACCAGGCACCCGGTGTGTTCCTCTGCACCGACTATCCGCTGGCGGCACAGGAGTGGTTCGCATGAAGATCACGGCAGTGGTGTTCGACATGGACGGCGTGCTCATCGACGCCCGGGAGTGGCACTACGAAGCCCTCAACCGGGCCCTGGGCCACTTCGGGTACACGATTTCGCGCTTCGATCACCTCGTCACCTACGACGGTCTCCCCACCCGTCACAAGCTCGAGATGCTGAGCCGGGAGCGGGGCCTTCCCCGGTCGCTGCACAACTTCCTCAACGCCCTCAAGCAGAACTACACGATGGAGATCGTCCACGCCCGCTGCAAGCCCACCTTTCAGCACGAGTTCGCCCTGAGTCGGCTCCACGCCGAGGGCTACCGGCTGGCGGTGGCCTCGAACTCGATCCAGAACACCGTCGACGTCATGATGGAGAAGGCCGACCTGAGCCGCTACCTGGCCGTCCGCATGAGCAATGAGTGCGTGGCCCGCGGCAAGCCTGACCCCGAGATCTACACGAAGACCTTCGACTCCCTCGGCGTGTCACCCGACGAGACACTGGTGATCGAGGACAACGAGAAGGGCATCAAGGCGGCGAGCGAGGCGGGCGCCCACGTCATGCCGGTACGCGAGCCCACCGATGTCACCTACGACCGAATCCGCAACGAGATCGACCTCATCGAAGGACGTGGACTGTGAAGACGCTCATGCTGGCCGCCGGTGGCTCCAAGGCCTACGCCGACGCCGGCTTCTTCTTCCCGAAGAACCTCACCGAGATCGCCGGTCGGCCGCTCATCGAACACGCCATCGCGGGCCTCGGTGATACCGCTCGTGACCACCGGCTGGTGGTGGCGATCACCGCCGAGGAAGACCTTCGCTACCACACCGCCCGGGTCATCCGTCTGATCGAGCCGACCGCCGAGGTGGTGACAGTGGGAGAGACCTCGGGGGCAGCCTGCACCGCGCTCATCGCCATCGACCATCTGCCCGACGACGAGCCGCTCCTCATCGTCAACGGTGACGCCGTCGTCGACGTGGACCTCGGCGCCGTCATCTCGGGCTTCGAGGATGCGGGTTTCGACGCCGGCGTGCTCGTGTTCGAGGGGGTCCACCCCCGCTGGTCCTACGTCAGGGTCGACGACGCCGGGTTGGTCATCGAGGCGAGCGAGAAGCGACCCATCAGCCGTCTCGCCACCGCCGGGGTCTACTGGTTCGCCCGTGGCCGGGACTTCGTCGACGCCGCCATGGCGATGATCCGCAAGGACGCCTCCGTCGACGGCCGCTTCTTCGTGTGTCCCACGTTCAACGAGATGGTGCTCAACAACAAGCGCATCGGCGTTCACCAACTCGATCGGAACGCCTATCACTCGCTGCACGACCCGCAGGCGATTCCCCGCTTCGAAGGGAGCCTCACCAATGTCTGAACCATCCGGGCCTGTTCGCTCGACACCCGACGTCATCGACCGCGGCTGGGAGCAGGTGACCCAGGCCCATCTCGACGACATGGTTCGCGGATGGTTCGTCGGAGACTTCGAGCCGTCGGTGGTCCGCATGTCCGAAGCCGAGGTGGCCGTGCAACGCTTCCGGGCCGGCGACATCGAGGCGGAGCACCATCATCGTGCCGCCGTGGAGGTGACCGTGATCGTCTCGGGTCGGGCGATCATGTGCGGCCGGGAGGTCACCGCCGGAGACATCCTGGTTCTGCCCCCGGGGACCGCCACCAGCTTCCGGGCATTGGAGGACACCGTGACCGCGGTGGTCAAGACCCCCAGCGTCCTCGGTGACAAGTACCCCGGCGTATTCGAAGGAGAGCTGTGAGCACCCTCACCATCGTCGTTCCCATGGCCGGCCGCGGCTCGCGTTTCGCCGACGCCGGTTACGCCCTCCCCAAGCCACTGATCGACATCGAGGGGCGGGCGATGATCGAACTGGTCATCGACAACCTCACCCCGAGTCGACCCCACCGGTTCGTGTTCATCGCCCAGCGGGCCCACGACGCCGAGTTCGGACTCTCGGAACGACTTCGGACCTGGGCACCCGGCTCCGACGTCGTGCTGATCGACGGAGTGACCGAGGGTGCCGCCTGCACGGTGCTCACGGCCCGCGACGTGATCGACGGCGAGGCGCCGCTCATGATCGCCAACAGCGATCAGTACGTCGACTACTCGATCGACCGCTACCTCGATGCCTGGGACGTTGTCGGGACCGACGGGTTCATCATGACCATGACCGCCACCCACCCCAAGTGGAGTTTCATCCGCTTCGACGACACAGGAAGGGCAGTCGGGGTGGCCGAGAAGGTCCCGGTCTCCGATGTGGCAACCGTGGGCATCTACAACTTCGCCACCGCCACCCACTTCACCCGTTCGGCCGAAGCGATGATGGCGGCCGATGACAGGGTCAACGGCGAGTACTACGTCGCTCCCACCTATGACCATCTGGTGGCCGCCGGTGGGACCCTGGGACATCACGGGATCGGTTCGGAAGCCGATGGGATGTACGGACTCGGAACCCCGGACGATCTCGCCCTGTTCCTCAGCCACCCCATCAAGCAGACAGCGCTTCGAAGCGTCGCCTGAACCAGGAGCATCATGTCCGCCCTCATCGAATACGCCGATCGTCAACGCAGTGTCTACGACACCCACGCCACCGACCGGGAGGCAGCCGAGGCGCTCGTGGGCCCGAACTACGACGTGCTGAGCCAGGAGGCGAGGCACCAAGCGGAGTTCATCGTCAACGAGTACCTCCGGCGACAACGCACCGCGTATGGCGAGGAGATCGACCTGTCGGTGCCCATCCTCGACTTCGGCTGCGGAGTCGGTCGGGTGATGAGGGAAGTTCGTTCGTTCGGATTCACGAACGTCGACGGTGTCGACATCTCCGAGAAGATGCTCGAACACGCTGCTTCCGATCCGATGCTGAGCGGGTCCCGGCTCTGGGTGTCCAGCGGGATGGACCTGGGTTCGGCACCCCGCGATCACTACGGGCTCATCTACTCGACCATCTGCATGAACCACATTTCGATGCGGCACACCAGGACTCGCATCCTGGAAGCGATGGCAGAGAGTCTGCGCCCCGGGGGTGTGGTCGCCGTCGAGTTCTTCATCTATCCCGGAGTCGACTCGTACCGTATTCCCCGGAGCCATGCCCGATGGGCGGAGAATCGACCCGCGCACGACACCAACTCGGGGTGCGACGTGTGGATCACACCGGATCAGTTGGGAGACGTGTACCAGGACTTCCGAGTCTTCTTCGCCGACCTGCAGTTCCAGGAGTTCGACATCTTCGACGACTACACCGTCTACGACCCGGAAGCCATCTACCCGTACCGGCGCAACGCCCTCCTGATCTCGGGCAGCAAAGGTAGGAGCCTGGCGCTCAAGTACTTCGGACCCACCCGCACGGACTGGTGACGCAAACCGTCGGATTTTCGGCACGGACTTCTTAATCCAGAAACGAGGCGACCGACAGGGCAGGCAAGAGACGACACGGAAGTCGGACTCGCACGCTAGACAACAAGGAGGTTGTCATCATGTCCCTGCGGATCAACAACAACATTGCGGCGCTCAACAGCTACCGCAACCTCTCGGCCACCAACGTCCAGATGGGCAAGTCCTTGGAGAAACTCTCCTCGGGTTTCCGCATCAACCGGGCCGCCGATGACGCAGCCGGCCTCGTGAAGTCGGAGAACCTTCGCTCCGAAATCCGTGGCACCTCGGGCGCCATCAAGAACGCTCAGGACGGCATCAGCTTCGTGCAGACGGCTGAAGGCGCGTTGAACGAGGTCCACTCCATCCTCCAGCGGATGCGTGAGCTCGCGGTCGACTCAGCCAACACCGCTACCACGGACGGCACCGCCCAGAACGAGGAAGTCCAGGAGCTCCTCGCAGAGCTCGACGCCATCGGCTCGCGGACCACGTTCGCAGGCAACACGGTGTTCGGAGACTTCAGCTCTGCGGCTCTCACCTTCCAGGTGGGGTCGGGCGCCTCGGACCAGCTGGCGGTCACCACCGACCTGACACTGAGCTCCGGCGACGTGTTCAGCATCGACCTGTCGGCCATCGACCTGACCTCGGCCAGTGGCGCCACCGCGGCGATGACCGCTCTGGACAACGCCATCGGGTCGGTCTCCTCGATCCGTTCCGAGCTCGGTGCCACCCAGAACCGTCTGGAGCACACCGTCAACAACCTGAGCGTTGCTCTGGAGAACCTGACGGCCTCGGAGTCCCGGATCCGTGACACCGACATGGCGATGGAGATGGCAGCGTTCACTCGCCATCAGATCCTGAGCCAGGCTGGTACCTCGATGTTGGCACAGGCCAACCAGGCACCTCAGAACGTCCTTTCCCTCCTGCGGTAGAGGCCGACTGGGACACCAACGGGTGGTGGCCTCCTTCGGGAGGCCACCACCCACTCAAGGTTCTTCTTCCGAGGTAGACGATGGCAACACCACTCTTCAGCATCGGCGGCATCGCCTCCGGTCTCGACACCAACTCCATCGTCTCCCAGCTCATGCAGATCGAGCGGCTCCCGCTCCAGCAGACCCAGCAGCGCAAGGCGACCTTCCAGCAGCGCAACGAGGCGTGGAGCCAGATCTCCACCCGTCTCTCCTCCCTCCGCGAAAAGGCCAGCGCGATCGACGAGGCCTCGGACTGGTCCAAGTTCTCGAAGGCAACCTCCTCGGACACGGCGGTTGGTGTGGCCGTCACCGGCTCCCCGGCCCAGGGCAGCCTCTCGTTCCAGGTCGCCCGCCTGGCCACCTCCCATCAGATGGCTTCGGGGAGCAACAGCCCCACCGGGGCCAGCGATCTCACCGCCTCCACCGACCTGGTCGGTGCCGGCACCTTCTCGATCACGGTGGGGGCCACCCAGCACGACATCACCACCGACGGTTCCACCACCCTCGCCGACCTCACCTCGCAGATCAACGCCCTGGGCGCCGGGGTGTCGGCCTCGCTCATCACCGTCGACGCCGGACGGGTGAAGCTCTCGTTGCAGAGCAGCGCCACCGGCGACGACTCCCAGTTCACCGTCACCAATGGGCTGCCCACCATGGGCACCTTCGGGACCGTCCAGCAGGGGCTCGACGCCCAGGTGACCCTGGGCAGCGGCTCCGGTGCCATCACCGTGGAACGCCCCACCAACGTCATCAACGACCTCATCTCGGGGGTCACGCTCACCCTCACCAAAACCACTTCCGCCCCGGTCACGGTGACGGTCAACTCCGATCTGGAGGGTGCCGTCGGAAAAGTTCGGGACTTCGTGAACGACCTGAACTCGGCGCTCGCCACCATCAATACCCGCACCCGAACCGCCGCCGAGGGTGGCACCGCCGGACCGCTGTCGACCGACTCCACGGCGCGTGGGCTCAAGCTGTCGCTGCGGTCAGCCATCTCGGGCACCGTGGCCGGACTGGTCGGAGACTTCCGCACAGCCGCTTCGGTGGGCATCAGCCTCAACCGGGACGGCAGCATCACCCTCGACGAGACCAAACTGCGCGGAGCGATGGAGTCCAACTTCGACGACGTCCAGTCGCTCTTCGCCCGCCGCTCCTCATCCACCGATTCGCGGGTGACCGTGACCCGCTCCCCGTCCTCCGATCTCGACGGCACCCACGCCGTCGCCATCACCCAGGCCGCCACCCGGGCGAGTATCACCGGCACCGCCTACTCCCCCCCGGGGTCCGACCAGACCTTCGGGATCACCATGAACGGCATCACCGCCAACGTCACCGTCCCGGCCTCCTCGACCCTCGAGGGAGCGGTCGATGCCATCAACGCCGGTTTGAGAAGTGCCGGCATCACCGGGGTGGCGGCAGCGGGTGACGGCACCTCCCTGAACCTCACCTCGGTCGGATTCGGGTCGGGCAACTCCTTCACCGTCGCCGGCGACCCGTGGGGCCTGGCCGGCACGTATACCGGCGTCGACGTCGCCGGGACCCTGGGTGGCCTGGCCGCCACCGGAACCGGGCGATCCCTGTTGGGCACCGGAGCGCTGGACGGTCTGCTGGTCAGCATCACCGCCACCCCGGGACAGGTGAGCGCCGCCGCCGGCAACCTCTCGCTCGGCTCGGTGACGGTCAAGTCGGGTCTCGCCGCCACCTTCCAGGAACTGGTCGACGGGATCATCAAGACCGGTGGGGTGATCGATCGGGCCACCGACCGGTGGGACTCCCAGATCAAGCTGACCGACAACCGCATCGAGCAGCTCCAGGAGCGGCTCATACGACGCGAGGCTGCGCTGCGCCGCCAGTTCACCGCACTCGAAACTGCCATGGGCCGGTTGCAGGGGCTCTCGGGCCAACTCGCCGCCGGTCTGAACAGCCTGAACGCAAACCGATGATGGAGACACCATGAACGCTGCTGTTGCGGCATACCGGCAGAGCTCGATCGACACCGCCACCCCCGGACAGCTGGTCGTGATGCTGTACGATGGCGTGCTGACCGCGTTGGGCAAGGTGGAGGCGGCTCTCAGCCCGGCCGGCCTCGACATCGACATTGCCCACAAGGAGCTCACACGGTGCCAGGCGATCGTGTCCGAGCTGATGGGCACCCTCAACATGTCCGCCGGTCCGGTGGCGTCGAACCTGGCGATGCTCTACGAGTACTCGCACCGCCAGCTCGTTGCCGCCAATCTCGCCAAGGGCTTCGAACCGGCCGAACCGGTGCGACGCATCTTCACCGACCTGCGTGATGCATGGGCACAGATCGTGGCCGGCTGGGAGAGAGCGTGACGCTCACCTGGTCCGAGGCAGCCGATCTGCTCGAATCCTTCCTCGAGGAAGCAGGACGGCTGGTCGACGGCGAGGAACTGTCCGAGGTACCCGAGCTCGGAGCAATCCAGCTCGGCGACGAGCCCGACCCCGAGGTGGCGGCACGGGTTGCCGCCCTGCTGCGAGATACCGAGGAGGCATTGACCGCCCTGTCCCTGCGCAAAGCAGAGATCAAGCAGGAGCTCGAGCACACCGACCGGCTCCGTTCCGCCGGCGCCGGGTATCTCCGCTACCAGTAGCAAGGGACCTGAGCAGGCCCTGACACAAACCCTCCGGGGAGTGACCGGGGCGTTCCCGTCTCAACCTTCACCGAAGCGTGGCGCCGGGCAAACCCGTGACGATCAGCCGAGCAGGTGCTGTTCGATGAGCCCTTCGAGGTCCTCGGCGAACACGGCGCCGGCATGCACGTTCGTCACGACGCCTTCGGAATCGATGAACACCGTGGTGGGCATGCCGATGCCGGCGAAGCTTCGGAAGATGTCGCCTTCGGGGTCGTCGGCGAGACGGAAGGTGACGCCCGTCTCGGCGATGAGGGTGTCGGCGGCAGCACGATCCACCTCCTGCATGTTCATGCCGATGAACACCACCTCGCCGTCGAGTTTCTGTGAGACCTGCTCGAAGTCGGGCAGCTCGGCGATGCAGGCCGGGCACCATGAGGCCCAGAAGTTGAGCACCACCGGAGTACCACGAAAGTCGGCGAGTTGCCCGCTCGTCCCGTCGAGGTAGACAAGCTCCAGGTCGACCGCTTCAGCCGAGGCGTCGGATGAAGCGAGCGAGCCACCAAACGCGATCCATCCTCCGATGAGGGCAACCACTGCGATCGATGGAATCCAGATCCTGTTGAGTTTCATGTTCGACGCCTCCTGTGACATCACCCACAACCACCGGCATCGGTGCCGGATTCCCGACCGTCGGTTACCCGACCATGGCAGCAGACACCTGACGTCGCCACCGTTGCCACAGGCATGGAAAGCCAACCCCCTCCCCCGTCCAATCTGCAACGCCTGATCGCTCCCGTTGGGTTCGCCATGCTCTGGGCGGTACTCGGCCTGGCCGCCCAGGACGTGACGTTTCATCTCGCGCCACTCATCGTGGCGGCGGCCGCTCCGGTTCCGTCTCGCCATCGCCGGCTGGCGTGGGCCGCCGTCGGGTTGGCGCTGGCGGTGGGTGTGGCGATGCTGCTGGCGGTAGCCGGCGCCATGACAGGCCCCAGCCTCGTTCCGTTCGGCGGGGCGTTGCTCGAGTCCATGATGCTGGCCGTTGCCGGGGCGCGAGTGGGTCTTGGCCTGGCGGGAAGACTGAGCGGCGACACCATCCAGAACACTGTCGGGCAGCCGACTTTGTGACCACCATCTGTGACCATGGTGGCGTTGCCCACATCACACAGACGAACGGGAGCATGAGATGACGACGAACTACGACGTGATCGTTCTGGGGGCCGGCCCTGCCGGCGAGAACGTGGCCGACATCGCCGGCCGGCAGGGCCTGAAGGTGGCCATCGTCGAACGCGAGTTGGTCGGCGGCGAGTGCTCGTACTGGGGGTGCATGCCATCGAAGGCACTGCTCCGGCCCGGGGAGGCGCTCGAGGAGGCGAGCCGGGTGCCAGGACTCGCCATCTCGGGCCACGTCGACATCGCCGGTGCTCTCGCCCGCCGAGACGCCTTCACGTCGAACTGGGACGACGCCGGTCAGGCCCAGTGGGTGGAGAGCGTGGGTGTGGATCTGATCCGCGGTCATGGCCGACTGGCCGGCGAGAAGACCGTAGAGGTGACCGCGTCCGACGGCACCGTCACCCGTTACACCGCCACCCGGGCGGTGGTGATCGCCACCGGCACCGGTTCGGCGACGCCGCCCATCCCCGGCCTGTCCGATATCGCTACCTGGGACAACCGTCACATCACCGCCGCCACCGCCGCTCCCCGCCGCCTCCTCGTGATCGGAGGCGGGGTGATCGGCGTCGAGATGGCTCAGGCATGGCGGTGGCTCGGATCCGAGGAGGTGATCGTCCTCGAGATGTTCGACCGCCTGCTGGCCCGTGAAGAGGACTTCGTCGGCGACGAGTTGGCAACCGCATTCGAGAAGATGGGGATCGTGGTCCACACCGGAGCAACCACCAGCCGGGTGGAACGCGACGGAACCGATGGACCGGTGCGGGCCCATGTGAGACTCTCCGACGGCACCGAGACGGTGGTCGAAGCCGACGAGGTCCTGGTGGCAACCGGCCGCCGGCCCAGCACCGCCGACATCGGCGCAGACACGGTGGGCCTGGAGCCGGGCCGGTATGTGACCGTCGACGACCATCTCCTCGTCACCGCCGTCCCCGGCGATTGGTTGTACGCAGTGGGCGATGTCAACGGGCGCTCGCTGCTCACCCACACCGGCAAGTACCAGGCGCGCATCGCCGGTGCCCACATCAACGGCGTCGCAACCTCGGCGTGGGGTGACACCTTGGCCACCCCGAGAGTCGTGTTCACCAGTCCCGAGATCGCGGCTGTGGGCATGACCGAGCAGCAGGCTCGCGACGCCGGCATCGACGCGAAGACGGTCACCTACGACATCGGCCATGTCGCCGCCGCCTCGGTTCTGGGCAAGGGTCATGGCGGAACCACCAAACTGGTGGTGGACGCCTCCCGAAGTGTGATCGTGGGTGCCACCTTCGTGGGTCCGAGGGTCGGTGAGTTGCTTCATGCGGCCACCATCGCCATCGTCGGCGAGGTCACCCTCGACACCCTGTGGCACGCCGTGCCTTCCTTCCCCACCCTGAGCGAGGTCTGGTTGCGACTCCTGGAGGCCTACCGCGACGAGCATGGGGTGGAGTTCGTATGACCGCCCAGACATCGGGGCTCGCCGATGTGGTCCTGGAGGATCCCATCGGCGGCGACTCCATCCCCTTCGGGGATCTGGCGGCCGATCCGCTGACGGTGATCCTGGTCCGCTACTTCGGATGTCTCCCCTGCCAGGCGTTCCTGGCCGAGGTCGACCAACGGGTCGGGGACGTTCCCGGCAGTGTCGTGGCGGTGGGCGGGTCGGCCGACTACCAGGCGCGTTGGCTGCGGGAGAAGAAGGGAGTGATGCTGCCGATGCTGCTCGACGGCCCCCAGGTGATCCGAACCACGCTGGAGATCACCGACCTCAGCACCGGCGAGATGAGTGCGGGTCGGGGATGGGCGAGCTACGGCAAGGCGCTGCTGTCCGGATTCCGACCGCAGAAGCCGACCAGGGATGCCCGAAGGGCACCCGGGGTGGCGGTGTTCGGACCCGACCTCGACCTGCGATGGCTGCACCGGGGCGACACCCTCGGAGACTATCCGTCGGTCGAGGAACTGATCGAAGCGGTGAGTTCGGTCCGGTAGGCCGCTCCGAACAACGTTGGAGCGACATCGAGTCCCATTCGTCGGTACACGCCGACGGGGATGCCGATGTCGGCCAGCCACAGCTCCCCCACCGCGGCGACGTCGAGCCCGGTCTTGGGTAACGCCAGGGTGAGCGTCACATCGGCCGCCACGTGCACGCCGGGAACGCGACCGGTGGCCGAATCGATCCCCGACGGCACGTCCAGGGAAACGATCGGGGCCGTGGAGTCGGCTGCCCATTGGATCATCTCGGCGACGACACCCCTCGGAGGTCCCCCCAGCCCGTACCCGATGAGGGCGTCGACGACCAGGCCGGGTTCGAGGTCGCTCAGCCGACCCGGGTCCAGCACCCGCCCGTCGGTGGCGTTGAAGACCGCCAACTGGTGGACCGGCACCGGGCCGAGCCGACCGGGGTCGGAGACCACGAGCGTGACGTCGACGCCCCGGTTGGCGAGGTGGCGGGCGGCGCAGATCCCGCCGCCGCCGTTGCCACCGGTTCCGGCGAGGACGGTGATGGGCCGGTCGCTCCAGTCGACGCCGAGACGGTCGATCACGGTGAGCGCCAGGTTGCGGCCGGCGTTCTCCATCATCTGGAACAGGTTGGGGCCCAGTTCGTCGGTCGCCAACCGGTCGATCTCGCGCATCTGGTCGGTGTCGACCGCCGGCACCATGAGTCCGGTTTCGGTCAGGAACGTGGCGGCGGTCACTCGGCCTCCAGGTGGTCGAAACGGTCGAGGCCCAGTTCCGCGATGAGTTCGGCGTTCGCCCGACGGCTCCCGGTGCCAACCGGCATCCCGGTGGCATCGGCCACCCGGTTCATCATCTGGAAGTTGCCGATGACCGCCGCCGCCCTCACGAGGGCGGGCTTCCCCAACGCTTTCTCGACGCCGTCACGCCCGGTTTCGGGGTGGCCCGAGAGTGCGGCGTCGACAAAGGCAACCAACTCCCGGCCGCCGGCCAGTAACGGGTCGACCCGCGGGTCTGTGACCGACCGCAGGTCCACCGGCTGTTGGAGGTGCTGGGCGCTCCAACTGAGCATCCCCACGTGGGCGAGCACTCAATAGAAGCAGGCGTTGTGCGCCGAGGTGCGAGCGGCCACCAGTTCCATCTGTGGCCGGGTCAACGCCTTGTCGATGTCGGCGTCGCCCATCTCCTCGAACATGAGGTAGAGCGGACCGTGCAGCGCTTCGAGCTCAGCGTTCTCGGCCGGGACCAGCGACAACGCCTGGGTTATGGAGGCGCCCCCCACCATCGGCACCCAGGCCCTTCCCGGCCTGGCACGCCCGTCGATTCCCCCGGTTGGCGGGCTGTCACCGTGGTCGGGCAACTCCGGTCGGTCGAGGCCCAGCGATTCGAACAGCGTGTCGATCGCAACGGCCCGCGACACGACGCCGACCAGTTCCACGTAGTGGGCATGGTCGAGTTCGGGGCCGGATACGAAACGCTCGACGGTGGAACGACGGATCGAGGCGGGCCGGGCGGCCACTGCGACCACAGCCTCGCCGACCTCCGGAGGGAGCGAGCCGTTCGGGTGCTCGCCGTCCCGGGCCGCGCGGGCGCCGGCGACCATCTCGACGCGTTCACTGCCCGACCACCGCGCACCGGGCGATCCGAGCCGATCCCAGATGGGACGGATCGCCGCTCCCAGGCCGGGCAGGTCTGCGATGTCATCCCAACCGGTCATGGGGTGGGGTCCATGGTTCGCAGGTGACACGCCTCGTTCCAGTGCCGGATGACCCGGGCCTCCCGCTCCCAACCCAACGTCGAGATGGTGGCTGTGTCGAGCCCGAGCGCCTGGCCGGCCCCTGCCGGAAGCCCCATCCAGCGGGCGGCGAGAATCCTCAGCAGATGCCCGTGGGCAAAAACGGCGACGGTGCCGCCGGCTGCGGCGATGCGAGCGATCACCCGGTCGGCCCGCTCCCCCACCTCGTCGATGGACTCGCCATCGTGAATCGGATGGGTCCACACCGACCAGTCGGGGATCTCGGCTCTGATGTCCACCGTCCTGGTCCCCTCGTAGACGCCGTAATCCCATTCCAGCAGGTCATCGGTCGCCTCGGCGTCGACGCCATGCACTGCGATCTCCATGGTCTCCCATGCTCGGCTCAACGGGCTGGCCAGCACCAGCGGGAACGGTGTGTCCCCGAGCATGACGCCGAGCGCCGCCGCCTGCCGGCGGCCGAGGTCTGTGAGCGCCACGTTTGTTCTGCCGGTGTGGCGGCCGAGGAGGCTCCATTCGGTTTGCCCGTGCCGGACGAGTGTGATTTCACCCATGTCAGCAATGGTCGTCGGTAGCTGGGCCACGCAGACCACTTTGCCACCCCGCCGTCAGCAGCCCAGGGCGTTGGTCGGAGTGCCGACGCTTGGTGATGGTCGGGCGCCCGACAGTCATCGATCGACCTCCCCACGGTGAAGGTTGTCGCAACTGGCCGCCGAGAAACCGTCAGGAGAACACCATGGCCACCATCATCCCGACTCGAGTACATCCGGATCTCTCCCAGCATCACCGCGCCCCGTCGCGACCACGGTCAGCCGGGATCGCGATCGCCAAGGCCTTCGACGGATTGATGGCTATGTCGATGATGGCGCTGGTGGTGGGCGTGGCCATCCACTTCTCGACCGCCGCCGGGCTGACGGCGGCGACCATCTCTCCGGCCGCCACCGAAACGACCGCCATCACGCTCGACGCGGTCCGTCGCCTGGGGGTCGCCGGATACCTGGTGGCAGTCGCCCTCGGCCTGGCGACCATCGTCGAGGTGATCCGGTTCCAGACCATTCGACTGCACGAGCTCGCCGGGGTGACGAGACACTGAATCCCGGCAGGCGGTTCCCTCTCTCTCCTTCCCGCCTGCTGCGGTTCTCGTCACCCCGACCAGAGGGGAGGCACTCCGGTGCCTCCCCTCACACGCGTCCGGGGGGCACCCGGTGACCGAGCACAGCTCTAGGCTTTCGCCCATGATCCGAATGCATCCGATGTCGCATCGCGACGAGCCAAACGTCCTCCGCCTGCTGAACGAGTACCGGGAAGCAGTCGAGGCCGTCGCCTCTCAGGACGAGATCTGCGCCTGATTCGACGACGACAGCTCGGAGCTGGTCCAGCTCCGCTCGTTCTATGCCCCGCCCGGGACCGTGCTCCTCGCCGTCGACGACGACGATGAGGCGACCCGCGGCATGGTCGGTCTGCGGGCGATCGACGACGCCACTGGTGAGCTGCGTCGCCTCTACGTCCTCCCGTCGCACCGCTCGTCGGGGTTGGGACGCCGACTGATCGACCGGCTCATCGGAGATGCCGCCGGTGCAGGGATCAGACGAATCGTCCTCTCGACACTCCCCAGCATGCACCACGCTCTCGGGCTGTACCGGTCGATGGGCTTCACCGAGATCGCCCCCTACGTGGCCGAGCCCACGGCCGGAGTGATCTATCTGGCGCTCGACGTCGGAACGGAGCCGCCCCGCAACGGATGAACTGACTCGGGGAGGTGTCGGCTCAGAAGACGATCACCCTGTCGGCTCCGAGTGTCCAGTCGGCGAGCGCTCGAGGGCGGATCGGGCGGCGCCCTCGATCAGCATCTCTCGGCCTGGCGTTCGCCGGTCTCGGACTGGGCCTGTCGACCCTGGCAGTCCGCGAAACCACCCACCACGTCGCCTTCGAAGCAGCCAACCATGCGTCGCCCACCTCCACCGTGGGCACCGGACGCGTGTTCCTGGAGACGAGCTTCCGCAACCGGTCACTGTCGTCCATCAGCCAGGCCGGCTTGGTGAACAACCTGAACGACGGAATGGCGTGGGGCCTCCTGCCCATCGTCTACGCATCGGCCGGACTGTCGGTGTCGCGCATCGGGCTGCTCGCCGCCGCCTACCCGGCCGTCTGGGGACCGGGGCAGCTCGTCACCGGTCCGCTATCGGACCGGATCGGTCGCAAGCACCTGATCACCGGGGGCATGTGGACCCAGGCCGCCGCCATCGGTGTCATCGCCGCCACCACCGGCTTCGGATGGTGGCTCGGTGCCGCCGTGCTGCTCGGCGTCGGAACCGCCATGGTCTATCCGACACTTCTCGCCGCCATCGGCGATGTCGCTCACCCCTCCTGGCGAGCCTCCGCAGTGGGTGTGTACCGGCTGTGGCGGGACGCCGGATTCGCCGTCGGAGCCCTCCTGACCGGCATCGTCGCCGACCTCGCCGGGGCTCCCAGCGCCATCTGGACCGTCTCTGCTCTCACCTTCGCTTCGGGTGTTGTCATCGCCGTCCGCATGGAGGAGACACTCCGAGGTCCCGGGCGATGAGACGTCCGCCGCGATCGAACCGAGGTCGTTGGGCCGTCGCAGTATCCACCGCCGGGTAGACGACCGCCGGAAGAAGCCGGCGCCTCGACCTGCTGGTTCGAGCGGCGGGGCAGCACTCCCGCCCGCCTGGCACCTGAGGACGACTCCGGCGCCGACTGACTCTCCGTGAGCCCCTTCCGATGGCGGGCATACTCTCGGCAACGCTGGGGTTCCCTTGTCCCGAGAGCCCCCGGAAGGACGCCGCATTGACCCCCATCCCGATCGTTCAGTGGCTGGATTTGCCCGACCGGCGGCCACATGGTGTGTTGATCCTGGGCGTCGACCTCGTGGTCGTGCGTTGGGGCGACGACCATTCGGTTCTCTACGGCCGCTGCCTGCACCGCGGGGCGCTGATGGCCGACGGGAAGGTGGTCGGCGACGACCTGATCTGCGGGCTGCACGGGTGGGACTACCGCTTCGACACCGGGGTGTCGAGTTACAACCCGGCCGAACGCCTACATCGCTTCACCTCATGGGTCGAAGACGACACCGTCCATGTCGACGGCGACGAGATCTCCGCATGGCTGATCGACAACCCCCAGCCGTATGACCGGACCGCCTACCAAGGCGCCTTCCAGGACGTCCACGGCGCTCCCGAGGAGCCGCACGTCGGGCTGATCCGCCGGTTGGCGAACGACGGGCTCACCAAAACCGGCCACCACGGCCCGGTGGCGCCGATGGGAGTGCCCCGCGACCGGCTGCCGAGCTGGGACGACATCCAGTTCGTCACCGCCCAGCTCGCCCGGCGCCCGCTGCTCGACGAAGCCGAGGTGGACACGTCGGTGGTGATCGGTGCCGACGCCACCAAACCCCTCCGGCTCGAGATCCCGATCTTCGTCTCGGACATGAGCTTCGGCGCTCTGTCGGAGGAAGCCAAGGTCGCACTCGCCCGGGGCGCGGAACTGGCGGGGACCGCCATCTGCTCGGGTGAGGGCGGCATGCTCCCCGATGAGAAGGCCGAGTCGTCCCGCTATCTCTACGAACTCGCCTCGGGACGTTTCGGCTGGAGCCTCGAAAAGGTCGCCGATGTCCAGGGATTCCACTTCAAGTTCGGTCAGGGAGCCAAGACCGGTACCGGTGGGCACCTTCCCGGCGACAAGGTGGTGGGCAAGATCGCCCAGGTGCGGGGACTGGCCGAGGGGACCGCCGCCGTGTCCCCTGCCACCTTCACCGACCTCGTCGAACTCGACGACTACCGGCGGCTCGCCGAGACGGTGCGGGAGGCGAGCGGCGGCGTGCCGATCGGAGCAAAGCTCTCGGCCCAGCACGTCGAGGCCGACATCGACGCCGCCGTGGCCATCGGCGTCGACTACATCATTCTCGACGGCCGCGGGGGTGGCACCGGTGCCGCCCCGGTGCTGTTCCGGGACAACATCTCGGTCCCCACCATTCCCGCCCTGGCCCGGGCCCGACGCCATCTCGATCGGGTGTCGCCCACCACGACGCTCGTGATCACCGGGGGCCTGCGCACCCCCTGGGACTTCGCCAAGGCGATGGCGCTGGGCGCCGACGCCGTCGCGGTCTCCAACGCCGCCCTCCAGGCGATCGGATGCATCGGGATGCGAGCCTGCAATTCGAACAACTGCCCGGTGGGCATCGCCACCCAGCAGCCGCATCTTCGGGCCCGGCTCCCCGTCGACGACGCCGCCCGTCGTCTCGCCACCTTCCTCGACGCCTCCACCGAGTTGATGACGGTGCTGGCCCGTGCCTGCGGGCACGACAGACTCGACCAGTTCGGCATCGACGACCTGACCACCTTCGACCGGGACATGCATCACCTCACCGGCATCGCATACGGTGGCGTGAACGCCTGACCTTCCACCGACAGAGGAGATCCGATGGCGACCGACGCCGCACCTTCGACCGAATCCCCCGAGCTCCCAGATGGCGCGGGATGGTCGTGGCATCACCTCATCGACACCGACGAGATCCCCGAAGGTCGGGTGACCACCGTCACGGTGGGACATCGCAGCCTGGCGGTGTCCAACTCCGAGGGGTGCATCGGGGCGCTCGACAACCGCTGCCCCCATCAGGGCGGACCACTTGGTGAAGGCTCGATCGAGAAGGGGTGGCTGCGCTGCCCCTGGCACGGATACGACTACTCGCCGTGCAACGGTGCTCCCCCGCCGGGATTCGACGACGCCCCCGCCGCCTATCCCACCGAGGTCCGCCACGACGGCGTGTACGTGGCGTTGCCGGACGAGACCCCGGCGGACCGCACCGTGTCCGACGTCCTGGTCGAGACCATGACCGCATGGGGTGTCCATCATGTATTCGGGATGGTGGGTCACTCCAATCTGGGTTTCGCCGACGCCATGCGTCGCTCCGAGGCCCGGGGCGAGCTCACCTACGTCGGCGTCCGTCATGAGGGTGCCGCCGCCTTCGCTGCGTCCGCCTACGGCAAGCTCACCGGACGGCCGGCTGCCTGCTTCGGTATCGCCGGTCCCGGGTCCACCAACCTGTTGACCGGGCTCTACGACGCCAAGGTCGACAGCGCACCCGTCCTGGCGATCTCCGGCCAGGTTCCGTCGAAGGTGAAGGGGCGGGGCGCGTTCCAGGACCTGGACCTCGAATCGGTGTTCTCGGATGTGGCCGCCACCTCCGAGACCGTGCTCCCCGACTCGAGCCATGCCGAGCTGATGTCGCTGGCCTGCAAGCGGGC
>JBHJOH010000181.1:0-15141 GCA_050329955.1 Acidimicrobiia bacterium
CTGGTCCGCTTCGACGACATCGACGGCGTCGCCGCCTACACGTTCACACGTCCCGACCGGCTGGCACCCACACCGCCATCGCCGGCGTATCTCGACACCATCGGCCGAGGCCTGATCGAGGCCGGGGTCGATGGCACGTCGGCTGCGGCGTATCTCGCCTCATGTCTGTGAGGGGGAGGCCGCATCAAAACATCACAGCATGAAGATATGATGACCGCCATGAGGACGACCATCACCATCGACGATGAGCTGCATCGCAAGGTGAAGCAGGTGGCAGACCGAACCGGCCGCACGATCGGTGAGGTGATCGAGGACGCCATTCAGGAATCGTTGCGGCGATCGTCGGTGAGCCGAGTCGCTTCTCCCTTGCCGGTCTTTGGCCGGGAAGGGGTGATGCCCGGTGTCGATCTCGCCGACAACGCCGCCATGCGTGAGGTGATGGACGAGGGCGTCGCGGTCGATGCGCGTCGTTGACGTCAACGTCCTGGTCTACGCCCATCGCCCGGACGCTCCCCGACATGAAGACTTCCGACGGTGGCTCGAGGCCGCCAGGCAGGCCGACGAACCGCTCGGTCTCAGCACACTGGTCCTGTCGGGCTTCGTGCGAGTCGTCACGCACGTTCGGGTCTTCAGGGATCCGACACCGACGTCGGTTGCGCTGGAGTTCTGCGAAGAGCTGCGCGCCTCCCCCAACGCGGTGGAGCTGGTACCCGGTCAAAGGCACTGGGCCATCTTCGAAGGGCTGTGCCGGGCCATCGATGGGCGTGGAAACGACGTTCCCGACGCCTACCTGGCGGCGTTGACGATCGAAGCGGGCGGGACGTGGTGGTCGGCCGACCGGGGCTTCGCCCGCTTCCGCGACCTTCGCTGGAGGCACCCGCTCGACGGGTGAGCGGCTCGCACGTGCGGCTGGCGGCGGGTTGACCACAGCCATCGAAGCCGGCCCCTGGTGGCCAAGTCACCGCAGCCCAGACGGTACCCTGGCCGCATGGATCCGAGGCACGACCGCATCGTCGAATTCGTCATCGAACAGGCGGGCTCGACCCGGCCGTCGTTCCAGGACCTGTTGGCGGAGTGCCTGGAACACACACCGCTCGAGTCGCTGGCGAACGAGCTCGACCTGCCGCCGATGGAACTGCTCCTCGACCTGCTCATCGGCGAGGGGCGTGTGTGGGTGGGGACCCGCATCTCGCTCTTCGAGCACCTGCTGGATGGAACGGTGTTCACCCGTCGACTCACCGCTCACGAGATCGAAGACGACAGCCTCCTCACCCTGACCGATCTGTCTGTTCTCGACGCCGACGTCCCGTTCGCTTCCAGCGACGGCACCGAGCTCGAGACCGATCCCGACGGCGGCATGGTGTGGCTGGCGGAGGGGGCGTTACAGGGATTCAGTGAGGGCGACCTGGTGGCGGTTCGGCGCACAGCCGGCACCGTCACCTTCGAGGCCGTCGAATCCGTCGCCAGCGGCGAACGTGAGGCCGATCTGCTGGCGGAGGCATACACCTGGTACACCCGGGAACGGGGAGAGGGGGCGGGCGTTCCACTGCTCCCACTGGTGCTGTACGCGCTGGAAGTCGAGGCAACGGCGTTCCGGGCGCCGGTGCCGCCGGTCGGTGACCTTCTGACAATGCGGGATCTGCAGTTCGACGGTGAGCTGGTCGGCCCCGTAGGCATGGAACTCGAAAGCCCCTTCAGCGAGGACTTCGACGAGGCGATTGCGGCGTTGATCGGCGACTATCAGCTCGACGAGTGCTGTGTGATGGAGCTGACCAACCTGATGATCGCCGCCATGTCGTCGGTCGATCGTGACGAGGCGAAGCGACTCGCTCGATCGCTCGAACACGGGATGGTGGCCTACGCCTTCGGTGAATGGGCGGCGGAGTGGCTGACCCCCGAACAGGGAGAGGCGTTCTTCGAGGTGCTGACGAGCCACGCCGGACGATCCAGTTGGGTGCGGGCCGGGTATGGCCTGTGGCTGCTGATGCGCTGGGAGGTCATCGAGGCCAAGCGCATGATCGAAGCGGCCCTGACGGTCGATCCGGACAACCCGGTCGCCTGCCTGGAGCTGGCGTACATGGCGTTGGCGGAGAACGACTTCCCCCGCATCATCTCGTTGCTGAGTCGGTTCGGCGGGGACCCGCATCCGCTGCTGTCGTTGGCGTTGCAGTTCCGGCCCGGCACCGCCGCCACCGGACGCAACGAGCCCTGCCCCTGTGGGTCGGGCCGCAAGTACAAGTCGTGTCATCTCGGCAAGGTCACGGTGGAGCCACGTGACCAGGTGGGGATCCTCATCCGCAAGGTGGCGCTGTTCCTGGACCATCCGGCGGCCCACCACCCGCTGGAAGAAGGCGCCGACATGGTGGCCGAAAGCGACGACGAATACGAGCGACTCATCGACGACACGATCTTTCGTCAGCTCGTCGTGTTCGAGGGCGGTGGGATGGCGGCGTACCTGGAGGCGATGGGTCCGCTCCTTCCCGAAGCCGACCGGGACACGCTCGAGCTGTGGCTCGACATCCCGCTGCGCCTGTGGGAGGTTGAGGCACGCCAGGGCACCCTCGTCGATGTGATCGACACGAAGACGGCCGAGCGCATCACCGTCGACGACCGGTTGATCGCCTCCGGTGTGGAGCCGGGCGACCTCATCCTCACCAGGTTCGTCCCCTACGCCGACAGCTGGTGGAGCGCCGGTGACGGCGTGAACGTCGACCTGCGGCTGCGCGACTCGGCGATCGCTCTGCTCGACTCCGACCCGGACTTCTTCGCCATCGGCGCCTGGTACAGCTCGCTGTACGCCCCGCCGAGGATCACCACCCGGGACGCCGAGGATGTCGTGCTGGTGATCGCCCGACTCGCTCCGAGCGGATCGATCGGCGCACTGGTGGATGCCCTCGACCGGCGTTTCGAGCGCCACCCCGACCACCCGACCTTCTGGATCGACTTCGCCGAGCTCGACGACGAACAGCGGTTGATGCGGGCCAGGCTGGAACTGATCGACGGCGAGGTGGAACTGCGCACCGTCTCCCAGCCGCGCGCCGATCGTGTCATCGGGGCCCTGGCCGACGTCGCCACCGTCGTGGCGCGAACCGACACGCCGCTCGAGACCCGGGCCGACCTGATCCGCGGTCTGGCCGAGACCGCACCACCGGGCTCGCACGACGAGCCCGACGACGCCATCCGGGCCCAGGTGATCGAGGCGATGGAGGATCGCTGGCTGTCCGAACAGATCCCTCTGCTCGGAGATGTCACCCCCCGGGAGGCGGCGGCCGACCCCACCCGGATCGACGACCTCCGCCGGCTCATCGACTCGTTCCCGCCGCCGGCACCGCACCCCGGAATGTCGATGGACCCCGTCAGCCTGCGACGAAAGCTGGGACTCGACTGACCGGTCGGGGGTGATCGCCGGTCAGCGAAGGTCCAGAAGGTCCTCGGGATCGGTCGACGACGACCCGGTGAGCTGCCAGCGGCCGGCGTGTTTGGTGAACGGCCACCAGCGGCCGTCGTGGGCCAGGCGGACCTGTGCCTCTCCGAACGAGATGGAGTTCTTCGCCACCCGCAGATTGGTTGCGCCCGCTTCGGCCAGGCGGTGTCTGGCCTCGGCCATCGTCCTCGGATCGGGTGTCCACGGTTGCTGACCCAGCACCTCGACCCCAGCGGCACCACCCACCGCCCATGCCACCCCGAGATGATCGAGCCGTTGGGTCGAGGTCCCGGTCCGTTTCGCCAACATGACCCGGTCGGAGGCGACGGCCGCCCGACGGGCCAGATCGGTGTCGACGTCGTCGCTGAGACCCGAACCACCCTCACCGCGGGACATGGCGTAGGCCCGCCGGACGGCGTCGGCCGCCAGCAACCTGAGTCCCTCGCCGTCGAGGCCCGAATCGGGGGGCGGATCCGACGGCCACGGTGCGGCTCGGGCAGCCCGCCGGGGTGGTGGCGGGACCGCCGGCAGTGGGCGGGGCTTGCGAGCCCACGCCTCCCGGGCTGACATGGTGGCGAGGCGTTCGGTGGGTGCGGGTCGAGTCGGCGCTCCCGACGAACGCCGCGCCCGCAACGCCGCCATCACCTGGTCCCGGGCCATGCCACGCAGCAGCAGCAGGTCGAAGGGGTCGAGGTCCAACCGGTCGGCCACCAGATAACACACCGCCGCCGAGTGTTTGCACGGGTCCGCCCAATCGGGGCACGAACAGGCGGGTACCACGTCGCCGGCGGTGGGGAACAGTTCGACGCCCGCCCGGCGGGCGTCGGCCACGATGCCCGGCTCCATCTCGCCGTCGAGCATGGCGGCGGTGTGACCGGCCTTGGAGGAGATGGTGTCCAGCACCCGCTCCCATTCGTCTTTCGTGAACCGGCGAACCCGAACCATGACGACGTAGGGGCTCGGGCGGGTGCCCTGCACCCGGGCCGACACCACACCCGGTTCGACCGTCATCGACTCCACCCGATTCTGCCGGGCGTAGGTGCGGCCCCGGGGAAGCCGGTTCGGGTCGAGTCGGGCCCGGGTCTCCAGCGCCTCGATCCAGGCGAGGCCCCACCAGGTCCGGGCGAACCGTTTGGACATCAGTCCCCCCGGCCCAACTCGACCAGGGCGGCCAGGTCGTCGTTGGTGAGTTCGGTGATCCATCCCTCGCCGCTACCGACCACGGCGTCGGCCAGCGACCGCTTCGCCGCCAGCAGGGCACCGATGCGGTCCTCGATGGTTCCCTCGCACACCATTCGGTGGATCTGCAGGGTGCGGTCCTGGCCGATCCGCCACGCCCGGTCACTGGCCTGGTCCTCCACCGCCGGGTTCCACCAGCGGTCGTAATGCACCACGTGGTTGGCCCGGGTGAGGTTGAGGCCGGTGCCTCCCGCCTTGAGCGAGATGAGGAACACGTCGACGTCGCCGGCCTGGAACTCGTCGACCATCTCGGTGCGTCGTTTCACCGCCGTCCCGCCGTGCAGGAATCGGGTGCGGAGCCCCCGCCCCGAAAGATGGGTGTCGAGCAGCCGGCCCATCGCCACGTACTGGGTGAACACGAGGGTGGCGTCGCCCTCGTCGGCGATCACCTCCACCAGCTCGGTGAGGCCGTCGAGCTTTCCCGACCGTCCTGCCAATGGGCCCGTCTGGCCGAGAAACTGGGCCGGATGGTTGCAGATCTGTTTGAGGCCGGTGAGCAGCTTGAGCACCAGACCGCGGCGGTTCATGCCCTCGGCTTCTTCGATCTGCTCCATCACGTCGGCGACGGTCGCCCGGTACAGCGTCGCCTGCTCGGTGGTGAGTGGCATCAGCTCGTCGGTCTCGATCTTGGGCGGCAGGTCCGGCGCCACACCCGGGTCGGTCTTGCGGCGCCGAAGCAGGAACGGACGTACCAGCCGGCCGAACAGGTCGGCGGCGTGCTCGTCGCCGTGGCGTTCGATCGGCACGGCGATCTCGTGGCGGAACGTCTCCAGCGGACCGAGCAGGCCGGGGGTGGTCCAGTCGAGGATCGCCCACAGGTCACCGAGGTGGTTCTCGACCGGGGTGCCGGTCAACGCCACCCGCGCCCCCGACTCCACACTGCGAATGGCACGAGACACCCGCGCATACGGGTTCTTGATGGCCTGCGCCTCGTCGGCGACCACCACCGCCCAGTCCAGCCCTCTGATGGCTTCGATGTCGCGGCGCAGGGTGCCATAGGTGGTGAGCACCAACGCATCGGTCGGCACGTCGGCCAAGGTGCGGTCGGTGCCGTGATAGCGAAGCACCGGAACGTCGGGCACGAACCGGTGCGCCTCACGCTCCCAGTTCCCCAGCACCGACGCCGGACACACCACCAGAGATCGGCCGGCGCCCCGTGCGATGTGGAGGGCCAGCACCTGCACGGTCTTGCCGAGCCCCATGTCGTCGGCGAGCACCCCGCCCAGCCCCAGCCCGCACATCTCCACCAGCCAAGCCAGACCGCGCCGCTGGTAGGGGCGGAGGGTCGCCTCCAGGCCGGGAGGCTCGTCGAGTTCACGGACGGCGGACGCCTGGGTGAGGCGGCCCGCCAGGTCGGCGACCGGACCCTCCACATCGACCTGGATCGGTTCGCCGTCGACGAAGGTTGCTCAACCGAGCGCCGCCGCCAGGGCGGTGCCGACCCCGACCCGTCGCCTGCGGCGGTGCCGCTCCAGCCGTTCGGGATCGGCGCGCACCCACCGGCCCCGCACCCGCACGATGGGCCGCTTCGCCTCCGACAACTCGTCGAGCTCCTCGTCGGTGAGTCGTTCGCCGTCGAGTGCCGCCGACCAGCGCATCTCGGCGATCACGTCGAGCGTCAACCCCGCCGACAGGCCACCCGCCGGCGCCTTGGTGGAGATCACCGGTTTCAGTTCGAGAGGAGCGAACACGTGTGCCGGCCACAACACCGAGATGCCGGCGGAGGCGAGGTCGTCGGCGATCGGCCCGAACAGGTCGTCCACCTCCTCGTCTGCGAGGTCGAGCAGCTCGGGTCTGGCCTGGTCGAGCAGCCGTGCCAGCGGGGCCCACACCCGTGACCCGCGTCGAAGCGTCACCAGCAGCTCGGTGTCGACGTCGGCACCGAAACGCCGCAGGATCGTGTCGGGCGAATCCCACAACGTGGCGGCGTCGACCACCAGGCTCGGGTCGGTGAGGCTCTGCAGTGTGACGGTGGCCGCCACCTCGTCGTGGTGGGTGATGTCGAGCCGCAGCCCGACTGCGGCGCCGGTTGCCGCCAACGTGTCGAGCCACGCCGTCTCGACCGGTTGGCCGCTCGGCCCGCCGTGGGTGGGGGAGAGGCCGGCGGCGAAGGCCGTTCTCGGCAATGAGTCGGCCACCGCATCGAAGAACGCTTCGACCATCGCCGCCGGGTGCCACACCTCCACGCCGGGTTCGACGGCCGCAACCAGGGCGTGGGCGGCCGGGGGCAACGCTTCGACCAGGGCGCGGCGCCGCTCGGAGTCCTCCACGTCGAGCGGGCCGATCCGCCAGGTGTCCAGTCCCTCCGCCGACCGTGATGGCACGATGCGGCCCCGGGCGATCAGATCGACCGCCAGCCGACTCGCCACCGACCACGCCCGCACCGAGTCGGTGACGTCGTCGCCGGGACCGAGACTCACCAGGTCGTCGATCAGGTCCCGGATCGGCACCAGGCGGGCTCGAACCGTACGCCGACGAACCGTGGAACCCGTCGGCAGCACCAGCTCCACCGCGTCGTCACCCAGCGTGTCACCCTTCGACCAGAACGCCAGACCGGCATGGCGCGGCAGGTCGCCGGGGATGAAGGTCGCTTCGATGCCAGGGCCGAGCATGCTCGTGCAGGCTATCGCGTTAGAGCCTCGAGCTTGATTGGTGGCTGGCTGCTGGCTCGGAACGTCCGACGTCCGACACAACACGCAACACGCAAGAACGCGTTCTGGCTGGCTGCTGGCAGCTGGTAGCTCGAGTGAGCTTCGAGGGGCTCGTGCCGGTCACTCGAGGTCAGGCCAGCGCACGGAAGGCGAGCGCCTTGCCGTCGAGGTGCATCCTCAGGGGCCGAGGGCGCCGATCGGGATGACATGGACTCCATCAGGGCGGCGGTAGCCGGGGCCGGTGGCCACGATCACACCGATCACTGAGGGGGCTCCGACATGATCGGTGTCGATCCGGTCGGCGAAACGCAGCAGCGTGGCGGCGGCCTCGTCGACGGCTCTGGTACCCAACTTCACTTCGAGGGCTCCCCAGCGACCGTCGGCAGCCTGCACCACGGCGTCGACCTCGAGTCCGGTGTTGTCCCGGTACTGCAGCACGGTGGCATCGTTCGCCTGGGCATACACCCGGAGGTCCCGAACAACGAGCGACTCGAACAGAAAACCCATGGTCTCGAGGTCGGCGAGAAGCCGCTGTGGCGTGGCCCGCAGCGCCGCCGCCGCCAGGGATGGATCCACGAAGTGGCGTTTCGGCGAGCTGCGGAGTGTCGACCGGGATCGCAGTCGAGTCGTCCATGCCGGCTGATCCTCGGTGACCATGACGCGTGTCAACGCCGCCAGATACGACCGGACGGTGTCGTCGCTGAGCGGCCCGTCTGGTCCGCCGGCGTCGGCGGCGATGGTGGTGGCAGCGGCGTAGGTGGCCGTGTTACGGGCGAGTGATCGTGCGACCACCGCCACCCTGTCGGACTCGGGGCGGCGGTCCCCTGCCCGGGCGACGTCGACGCGGACCACCTCGTCGAGGTAATCCTGTACCGATCGGGCCGCCCCGCGAGTCGACAACCGCTGCAGGCCAGGCCAGCCACCAACCACGATTCGCTCGGCCAGGTCCGGGACCGACAGACCAGGATCGACGGCACCGTCGGTGACGTCGTCGAAGAGGGCAGCGAGCGAGATGGCACCGGTGCTGTGGCCCGACTCGAGCAGAGACATCGGGCGCATCCGTAGGCGACCGAAGCGCCCGGCGCCCGTGTGACGAGTGGCATCGTCGGCCGGCAGAGCCGATCCGGTCAGGATGAACTGACCCGGAGCGGCCCGTTCGTCCACTGCCCGTCGTACGTGATTCCAGATGTCAGGCTCAATCTGCCACTCATCGATCAGGCGTGGCGTGCGCCCAGCCAGGATGAGCCCCGGGTCCACACCTGCTGCGACCCTGGCTGCTCGGTCGACGTCGAGGAGCACCTCGGAGCCGGCGGCCCGGCGCGCCGTTGCGGTCTTCCCGCACGCCCGAGGGCCCTCGATCACCACCGCACCTGTGGACGTGAGCCGGTCGGCCAGCTCGCCATCGACGATCCTCGGTTGATAGCCCACCGTAGCTCCGATCGGGAACATGTAACGCTAGCGACCAGGAGATTGTAACCGATCTGACCAGGAGATTGTAACCGATGCGATCAGGAAATTGTAACGCTGCGGCCCTCCCGGGTCGAGCGAGCCTTGGTGCGACACGTATTGCATTTAATCTCTAAACCCTGTAAACCACCGTCAGTAGTCGTGAAAGGGTGCTGTGCGATTCGAAGTTGTCCCCCAGGAGTTGGAGGGCGCCCAGTCGTTGTTCCAGGAGCTGTCCGGGCATCTGGCGGAGCTGATCGAGCTTGGGCGGGGGCTCGAAGGGGCGATTCCGTCCGCCGGCCCCACCGTGCTGGTTCACGCCATGGGTGGGCTCAACTCGGCGTGGCTGCGGGTGGGCGAGCAGGTGATGGATGACCTGGTGGCACTGGCCCGCCGGCTGACAGAGGCCTCGGTGACCTATGTGGTGACCGATCAGGCGGCGGTGGGCCGATGAACCTGACGGGTGCGACGGTCGACCATGTCATCGACGGCGACCCGGAAGCGGTCGGGTTGGTGGGGGAGGGGTGGAGCTGGGCAGGCGTGATCGCTGCCGAAACCGGGTGGCGGTGTGAGCTGGTCGACCCGGGCTCGTGGTCGGGGTTGGCGGCAAACGAGTTCGCCGCCAACACCGCTGCCCACGTTGCCACCCTCTCCGAACTGGCCGAGGCATTGGCCCAGGCGTCGGCGTTGGCGCGGGAGTGGGGGGCGGTGCTCGACGGTGCCCGGCGTCGGGCCGCAGATGCCATCGCCGAACACGAGCGGGGCCTCGATCAGCGCGCCTACTGGCTGGCCAACCACGAGGCGATCGAGGTCGCCACCGGTGTTCCCGTCGCCGACGCCTCGGTCGGCACCATCGCCGCCGCCGAGCGGATGGCGTCGGCCGCCCAGGACGAGCTCGACGCCGAGGCCCGGCGGATCGCCGCCCGGCTCAGCGGTGTCGCCGACGGCCTGGTCGCCCGCTACCCGTGGACCTCCGATGTCGGCCATGTGGCCGGAGAGGTCGGCGGGGCGGCGGTCGACGCCACCAAAGACCTGCTCGACATGGTCACCCTGCTCAGTCCCGTCCGATGGCTGATCGACGGCGACGGCGCACGGGACAAGGCCAAGCAGACCTGGGACGGGGTGGTCGCCACCGGCCGACTCGGCGTGAGCGACCCCGAAGCACTGTTCTCCCAGCTCTACGACCGGGTGGTGAACGCCGCCGTGGCCAACCCCGCCCGGGCGGCGGGCCGGCTGGCCCCCGACTTCGCCCTGGGCGCCGCCGGTGTGGCTGCGTCGAGCGCCCGTGCCGCTCAACTCTTGGCGTGGGTGGACTCTCTCCCGGCGGCCGACCGTCAGGCGGTGCTGGCGTTCTCGGCCAAGTGGCTGGTCGATCTGGAGGCGCTCGACGCGAACAGCCATTTCGTCAGTCGACACGGTCCACAGGTCACACGAGACCAGCTTCTCGAGCGCGCCCTTTATGGAATTCTGCCTGATGGAGGCCAAGAGAAGCCATCTGCGGCGAGTCGCTTCTACGACTGGGAGTCTATGGAGGCGGCCGTGAGGGAGGGACTTGCGTACCACCGGCTGAAAGGGGACACGAACTTCACGATCGATTTCGAGACTGCCATAGGCGAGGGCTATCGGAAACTCTCGACGGTGCTGCTCACGACCCAGACCGTCCGGTTTCGCTTTCGCTCCGACGGTACGCTCATCACTGCCTATCCCGATGTGCGAGAGGTGACCAAATGACACGTGTGAACGTAGAGCTGGCCGGCAAGCTCCTTGGCGCCTTCGTCGCCTGGGCGGACATGACGACCGAGGACATCCGGGATCTCTACCCGGAATGGGACCCATCACCGGAGACCTACCAGCGCGATCTCGAACAGTTCGTGAAGAAGGAAGCCCGGATCGCGGCGGCGCG
This sequence comes from Acidimicrobiia bacterium, assembly GCA_050329955.1. Classification (GTDB taxonomy): domain Bacteria; phylum Actinomycetota; class Acidimicrobiia; order Spongiisociales; family ZC4RG35; genus JAOUGY01. Next base: position 10,664 of record JBHJOH010000181.1, read on the forward strand.
TTTTCATCCCGAAGCGTTGGATGCGATCAAGGCGGCAATGCGGTGGGTGTTGCGCGATGCCCATGGCTTTGCCCTGGAGTGGTACGACTCGGCACTGTGTGCCCTCGAGGACGAGCCGGAACCGTTGGTGAAGATGTTCGAATGGGCCTGGAGCGCTGTGTTCGGAAGTGAGTCCTGGGACGTCGAGGGTGAGGAGTTCGAGCCTGTCGTGGACCACAACCAGACCGCATTCGTGACGCTTGCCGGCTGGGGGAACCGGCCGCCACCCAATCCGCGTCCGTACCGTGGATAGCGGATGCCCCTCGGCGGCGAGTGCGACGGGTCGACGCCGCACCTACCGGGTTGACGGCGCTAGCGGGGCATGGCTTCCTTTGCTCGGGAACACATGTCGCCAGCCCATTCGATAGCGGCCCGAGCGTCATCGGCCGTGGCGCCATGATCGTCTGGACCCGGGTACTCGAGCTTGTTGCGTCGCCGGCGCATGGCGTCGAGACGTTCGAATCCGGCGACGCCCAGGGCCTCCATCGCTTGGACAACCGCCACGTGGCCGCCCCGGGCGGTTGGTCGGAGACCGCGGGCGGCGAGCAGCGCCATCGCAGCCTCTCGAGAGGCGTCATACGCCAGCTGGTAGGCGCCGACCGGGTCGAGTTCCACGAGAACGCCTCGCTGCTCGGACGTGAAGTTGTGCTTCGGCGACCAACTTCACGGCGTGGCGGTCCGAGGGTTGAACCACGTCGATGCTCCGGGAAGTCACCAGTTGGTCGATGGTCATCGAAGCTCGATCATCGGTCGACTGCGTACTGTCGCCACGAACGGATCGGAGTGGTCGGCCCACTCGATGGCGGTCCGGAACGTCACGTCGACCGATCGCCCGAGGCGGCGCTCGACGGGGATCACTGCGTCGAGTACCTCGTCGCGGCTCGGTTCGCCGATCACCAGCAGGTCGATGTCGGAAGCCGTGCCGGCGAGTTCACCGGTGGATCGGGCCGCCCATGATCCGAAGATGAGTGCCTGCTCGACACCGGGGATGGCGGCGACCGCCCGGGTCAGCAACGGCGCGGGGCCGAGGGCCCGGGTCACCAGTTCCCGGAGCGGATCCACCAGCGGGCTGTCGGTGTTGACTGCAACCACCCTGGTTCGACCGACCCGGTGGGTGACGAGCAGGCCCGCTTCCTCCAGCCGGTCCACCTCCCGGAGGACGGTCGAAGGGTCCACCCCGATACGTTCGGCCAGACCAGTGATGGTGTGGTCTGCGTCGTCGTCCATCATGAGTGCAGCAAGCAGCAGCCCCTGGGTTTCGCTGCGAAGCACGGGAAGAAGCGCCAACGAGGATTGCACGAAACGCACGATATCATGCGTCGTACGCAATCGTCAACCGTCGTCGGGTAGCAGGGTCTTCCGGTTTGGCGGGCGCCCAGGACGACCACCACGGGCGACACGTCGACGAGCTGTTCGACGTCGCTGGCGGCCCGGGGAAGGACATCGAAGTCCGTCATGTATGAATGTCATACGTCTCATGCATGACTTTCATGCATGAGATTGTGGGGCGCTAGGACTCAGCAGCTCGAAGGGACGATTCTGTCGTACCCGAGTCGTATGTTGGTATGATGATTGACATGGCACAGTCCAAGCGGAAGATCTCGGTCACCATCGACGCCGATCTGGTGGAAGCGCTGGGTGATGCCGAGGAGAACCTCTCGGCACAGGTCAACGAAGCGATCCGGACCGTGGTGGAACAGCGTCGCCGCCAGGCCGCGTTGCGGGCCTGGCTCGACGAGATGGCGGCCGAACAAGGTCCCGTCGACGAGGAACTGGTCCGGCGGTTCGTCGACGCCCTCGCATGAGTCGGGTACTCGTCCTCGACAGTGCGGCCGTCGAGGGGCTCTGCCGACGTGACGTGCCGATGCTGATTCGTGCGGCGCTCGAGGCGGCGAGCCGCCTCGGTCGTGATGTGGTGATTCCGTCGGCCGTCCTCGCCGAGAGCTATCGCGATCGAAATCACGCCCAGGCAGTCGACTCGCTGCTGGCTCGCCGCCACGGCATTCGGCTCCGTGACACCGATCGCGTTCTGGCCAGACTCGTCGGTGGACTGATGGCGGCGGCGGACGTCGGAAGTGAGGCGATGGTCGATGCCCACGTGGTTGCCGTCGCCGTCGAACAGGGAGGCGGGGTGTGCCTCACCTCCGATGTGGTCGATCTCGAGCGTTTGGCTGCCGGTACCCCCGCCGTTTCGGTGGTCGCCATCGGCTGATCGACCACCCGGGCGATGTCGTCGTACGATCCCGGAGCGGAAGCGGCCGGGTCGGCCGTCCGCTCATCGGTTTCGAGCATGCGGAGGTCGGATGACAGGCGAACAGAGACAGGCTCCGTCACTCGAGGTGGCCACCCCGTCCCGTGGTGGCGATATGCCGACCGGCCCGGCGACTCCTCTGGCCGGGATGAGAGTGGTCGAGCTGGCGTCGTTCGTGGCGGCTCCGCTCGGTGCCATGACACTGCGTCAGCTCGGTGCCGAGGTGGTGCGGGTGGACCTCCCCGGAGGCGGTCCCGACATCGCCCGATGGCCCCTGTCGCCCCAAGGCGTGAGCATGTACTGGGCCGGCCTCAACCGGGGGAAACGATCGGCCTGCATCGACTGGCGCACCGAGCAGGGCGCCGAACTGGTGGCCCAACTCGTCGCCGAATCCGGCCCCGAGGGCGGCGTCATGATCACCAACACGGCGGGCCGGGGCGCTCTGAGCTTCGCGGCGCTCGCCGAGCGCCGACCCGACCTGATCCACGTGACGGTGCTGGGCCTCCACGACGGGAGCCCGGCGGTGGACTACACCGTGAACGCCACCCTCGGCTTCCCCGCCATCACCGGCCCGGAAGAGTCCACCACTCCCACCAACCAAGTGCTGCCGGCGTGGGACGTGGCCTGTGGGCTGTACACGGCGACGGCGGTGCTGGCCGCCGACCGGCGCCGAACCGCCGGCCCCCAGCGGCTCACCGTTGCACTGGAGGACGTCGCCCTCGCCACCGCCGGCAGCCTCGGATACCTGGCCGAGGCCGAAGTGGGCGGTGTCCGGCGCCTACCGATCGGCAACGCCCTGTACGGCTCGTTCGGGCGGGACTTCGAATCCTCCGACGGTGTCCGTTTCATGGTGGTGACACTCACCCCCCGGCACTGGCGGGATCTGCTGGCGGTGACCGACACCGAGGTCGTGGTCGCCGGAATCGAAGCCCACGTCGGCGCCGACTTCACCGACGAAGGCGACCGCTTCCGTCACCGCCATCTCATCGCCCCGCTGATCGCCGCCTGGTTCGAGGCCAGGCCCGCCGACACCGTGCGCGCCGCCCTGGCCACCACGCCGGTGCTGTGGTCCCAATACGGCACCTTCGCCCAGCTGGTCGCCGACCCCGACGGGAGGCTGTCGTCGAACCCGTCGATGCACCGCCTCGACCAGCACGGCGTGGGGGAGCACTGGTCACCCGGGCTGCCCGTGGTGTGGAGCGATCACCACCGCCCGGCCGAACCGGCACCGACGCTCGGGGGAGACACCCGGGCGGTACTGTCCGACTGGCTCGGCCTCATCGAGGCGGAGCTCCACGCACTCGAGGGCTCCGGAGCGATCGCCGGCCCAGAACTGCGAAGGGCTCCATGAACACCGTCGGCTGCCTGAACGCCGGCCGCGACGTCACCGCGTGCACCACCTACGGTCGGCGGCCGGCGACGTTGGAGATGGCGTGAACGATCAGATCGAAGCGTTGGCGGAAGTGCTCGAGGGGTGTCGCCACATCGTCGGCGACGGGTTCGCCGCCGTGGCCGGTTGGGGCAACCCCGACGGCCACCAGTCGCTCGTCTATGACCTGGTCCACGCCCATGCCGGGGTCGAGATCGCCCGTTCGTTCCTCGACTACGCCGCCCACGGGGAGGCCGAGGCCCGCCTCGTCGCCCTCTTCGGTGTGGGCGCCGCCCGGGCCACCATCGGCACCGTGCTGGGGCGGTCGCTCGGCATCGACGGCGCGGCGTTGCTGGCGGTGGCCGACGCCCTCGACGGCTTCGACGAGGCCGCTCTCGCCGCCGGTGCCGCCGCCACCTCCGGGCTCCAGCACCTGCCCGGCGACCTGGAACTGGTGCGTTCCACCTTCGCCAGTCTCGCCGATGACGTGGTCGACCCCGTCGCCGAACACATCCACCGCTCCGACGCCGACATCCCCGACGACGTGCTGGTGCACCTGTCGGAGATGGGCGCCTTCGGCATGTCCATCGACAGTCGCTACGGCGGCTTCGCCGAGGACGACGGCAACGGCATGCTGGCGATGGTCGTCGCCACCGAAGAGCTGACGCGGGCGTCGCTCGCCGTCGGCGGCAGTCTTCTCACCCGTCCCGAGATCCTGGTGCGGGCCCTCGAACAGGGTGGAACCGAAGACCAGAAACGGGAGTACCTGCCCCGGATCGCCGGTGGCGAGGCACTGGTGGCCGTGGCCGTGACCGAACC
>JBHJOH010000182.1:0-35887 GCA_050329955.1 Acidimicrobiia bacterium
GGCGATGCTCTTCGCCTGCGGCCTGGTCGTGCAGTTCACCATCGGTGGTCTGTCGGGCGTGACCCACGCCGTCGCCCCGTCCGACACCCAGCAGACCGACACGTACTACATCGTCGCCCACTTCCACTACGTGCTGTTCGGCGGCGCCATATTCGGCCTCTTCGCCGGTCTCTACTACTGGTACCCCAAGCTCACCGGCCGGATGATGAACGAGCGGTTGGGGAAGGCGCACTTCTGGATCCAGTTCATCGGCTTCAACCTGACGTTCGCCCCCATGCACTGGCTCGGCCTGCAGGGAATGGTGCGCCGCACCTGGCAGTACGCCCCCGAGATGAACATGGGTCCCTGGAACATGGCGGTCACGGTTGGCGCCTTCACCATCGCCTTCTCGGTCCTGATCTTCATGGTCAACTGGACCTGGTCGAAGCGGAAGGGTCAGCTCTCCGGGCTCGACCCGTGGGACGCCCGCACCATCGAGTGGACCATCCCCAACCCGACACCCGAGTACAACTTCGCCGCCAACCCCGTGGTGCACAGCCTCGACGACTTCTGGCACATGAAGTACACCGAGGACGCCGATGGACGCGCCGTGCGCCGCCCCGAGGCTGACGAGCTCATCGCCAGGCTGGACGAGGAGGGTCGCAACCCCACCGAACCGATCCATCTTCCCAACCCCTCCTACTTCCCGTTCATCATGGCGTTGGGTCTGCCATTGCTCGCCTACGGCATCATCTTCCACACCGCGTTGTGGGGCAAGCTCCTGATCGGCATCGGCGCCCTCATCACCATCAGCGGACTGCTGGGGTGGGGCATGGAGCCGCTCGAAGAGGCACACGAAGACCACGATGAGCCGGCTGCGGCTCACTGAGGGAGAACGACGTAATGGCGGATCTGGCACACGACGCCGCGGTCGATCATCACGGTGAGCACGAGTCCACCGGGATCGAGAACCGCAAGCTGGGGATGTGGGTATTCCTCAGCTCCGAGTTCCTATTCTTCGGGGCGCTCATCTCGAACTACCTGCTGTTCGGCAACCGCGAGTTCGGCGACACCGTCGTTCCGAAGGAGATCTACGACATCCCCTTCACGTCGTTCAGCTCATTCGTCCTGCTGATGAGCTCGCTGACGATGGTGCTGGCCCACGACGCCCTGGCACGGAACGACCAGGAGCAGACCCGAACGTGGCTTTTCGCCACCGGGGCGCTGGGTTCGGTGTTCCTGGGAGGCCAGGTCTTCGAATTCTACGAGTTCATCGAGGTGTACGGCATGACCCTCACCTCTAACCCCGCAGCATCAGCGTTCTACCTGCTGACCGGCTTCCATGGGCTCCACGTCGCACTCGGTGTCCTCATGCTGTTCTCGCTGTTCGGGATCTCACACCGTCAAGGCAATCTGTCCGAGCACCAGGGGCTCAACGTGGAGCTGGTTGGCCTCTACTGGCACTTCGTCGATATCATCTGGATCGTCATCTTCACCATTGTCTATCTTCTCTTTGCGACACCGGCATGAGCGACCAACACGCATCCACCGTCCATCACCCGACGCCCAAGCTGTACGTACAGCTGGCGCTGATCCTGGCGGTGCTGACAGCTATCGAGGTTGCCCTGTTCTACCTCGAGGGAACGATCGGGCGGGGACTGGCCCGGACCACACTGGTGTTCCTGGCGTTCCTCAAGTTCGTCGCGGTGATCGGCTGGTACATGCACCTTCGGTATGAGAAGAACCTGCTGTCGAGGCTCTTCACCACCGGGTTCATCCTGGCTTGCTCCCTGTACGGGATCGTTTTGGCTTCGTACGGGCTTTCGGCCATATTTGGCTGATGATGTTTCCCGAGTACTCGGTCCACCTCGATGTCTGGGCCGTGGTCGTCATCTTCGCCGGCGCCTACTGGTGGGCCGAGCGCCGGTTCCGCCCCCGCTACGCCCCCAGGGCGATTGCCGCCACCCGCAAGCAGTGGCGCTCGTGGTACCTGGGGGTCTTCTTCCTGTGGTTCGCCTCGGACTGGCCCATGCACGACCTGGCCGAACAAACCCTGTTCACCGCCCACATGATCGAGCACATGATCATCGGCTACATCGTCCCTCCGCTGCTTCTCAGGGGGATGCCCCGGTGGATGGCCGACGCCACCCTCGGACATCGCAGGGTGGCGGGTTGGCTCCGGCATCTGGCGCATCCGGTCGCAGGCTTCTTCGCCTTCAACGCCATGATGGTGCTGGTCCACTGGCCCCCGGCCGTGACCTGGCAGATCGAGGCGCAGGTGACCCACTTCCTCTATCACGCCGTGTTGTTCGTGACCGGTGTCATGCTGTGGATCCCGGTCTACAGCCCAACCCCGGCCATCCCCCGACTGAGTCAGCCGATGCAGATGGCGTACCTGTTCCTCAACACCCTCATCCCGACCGTGCCGGCATCGTTCATCACCTTCAGCGAGATCCCGCTCTACCCGATCTACGGGGACGGGCCGGCCGCCTGGGGGCTGACCCTGGTGGGTGACCAAACGCTGGCGGGGATCGTGATGAAGATCGGTGGCGGGTTCCTCCTGCTGGGTCGCATCCTGTCGATCTGGCTCGACTACACCCGGAACGAGCGGGAATGGGACGCCATAGAGCGTGAGCTGGCCGCCTCTTGAGGCGGGCGCTGACCGGTCTGGTGGCGTTGCTGCTCACGTCGTCCTGCGGGGGGGCGGCCGACCGGGGATCGGTCGAGGGTCTGGTGGTGGACGTCGAGGGCGATCTGGTCACTGTCACCGAGTTCACCGTGCTCACCGACGCCGGTCAGATGCGCTTCACACCTGCTCCGGACGGTGACTTCGCCTTCCCACTCCCCCACCTGCGCGAGCACATCATCTCAGGGGCTCCGGTGGTGGTGTTCTGGGAGGAACGGGACGGCACCATGGTTGCCGTCCTGGTCGACGACGCCGGCGACAGTCCCCACTGAGCAGCCTCGGCGTACAGATTCGCCTGTGGAGGGGTTGACGGGAAGCTGCGGGAGCGAGCGCCGGGCGTCGTCAGAACACGATGCTGATGCGGGCTTCGCCCTCGGCCGGCTCGACCTCGCCGATGTCGGGGGTTGTCCCCTCCTCGGCCGTCTCCGTATCGCTGCCTTCTTCCTCACCGTGATGCTCGCCCGCCCCGGTCGTCTGGAGCACGGCGTAGATGAGGATCACGACGACCCCGATGCCGGCGGACGCCACCACCAGTTCGCTCATCCCCACCTTCATGTTGGGTTTGGAAGCCGAGAGCGAAGCGAACGCCAGAATGCTTCCCGCCAGCACCGTGCCGGTGAGCGGCGAGTACGACGGGAAGCTGATGAACACGAAGGCGAATGCGAGCACCATGATGAGAATGGCGATGAGGGCCACCAGCGGCAGACCGAAGGCGGCAATGAGCCGAGCCTGAATCGTCCGGACCTCGTCGAGGTCCCCGTCGTCCACGCCCTCCGGGACCCCCAGTGCCTGCACCAGAGCGCCGATCAGCCAACCACCGGCCGCCCACGACAAAAGTGCCCAGATCATCGCGCCAAGCACCGGGATAGTGGTCGGATCGTCGGGAATCTCGGGCGGAGTGCCGAGCGATGCCATGATCCCACCGGCCATCGCCCCCACCAGGCCGCCGATGATGATGCCGAGGGCGATCGAGGGGACTGCCGACCCGGTGAGCTTCATGCCGGGGGAAGTCCAGGACGGGATCATGCGGGTCAGGCCGGCCACCACGACTCCGATGGCGACCGAGACGAGCATCGAAATCAGGATGAGCTGTCCGGGTTCGACCCCGACGACCACGGCCAGATCGTCTTCCTCGCCGAACAGGCCGGCCCGTGCCAGCAGGAACTGGGACGAGAACAGCCAACCGAGCAGACCCAGTACCAGTCCGGAGACGGCTCCTACCCGGGACGCCACCCGGATACGGTCCGAGAGCGGGGCGGCAGGATGGGCAACCTCGACCGTCGGCTCATCGAGCACGGCCACAGCTGAGACGGCGGCCGGGGGTGACGGCGCCGCAGCGGCGGCCGCCGCAGCGGCGGGCCCTGAAGCCGCAGGAGCCGGGTTCGCCGCCGGAGCGGCTAGAGCCGCCGCAGGGGCCGCTGGTGCGGCAGGAGCGGCGGTGGGGGCGGAGGCGACCGATTGTCCACCGGCCCAGGCCTGAAGGATGGAGTCGATGTCGGCACCCGTCGCCTTGGAACGGGCTTCGGCCGATCGTCGCACGATGACCTCAGGGGCAGACAGCGCCTGAGCGGCGGCAGCGAGGTAGTCACTCATCGTTGCGAGAGGATAGCGAACCAACGGCGAGCCACAGCAATTGGAGCCGAGCCACCGGCTGCTGGCTGCTGGCTGCTGGCTGCTGGCTGCTGGCTGCTGGCTGCTGGCTGCTGGCTGCTGGCTGCTGGCTGCTGGCTGCTGGCTCCGAATCATGCTCGAAGCTCGAAGCTAAAGAAGGGGGCCGGGATCACTCCCGGCCCCCACGGACTCGTCTCAGCTACTGGCTTCGGTCTGTCAGCTACCGAGGCCGAGCGCCCTGGCGATGAACGTTGCCATTTGACCACGGGAGACCTCGTCCTCGGGCGAGAACGTGGTGTCGGAGGTACCGACGGTGATCCCCGAGGCGTACAGAGCCGCGATGTCAGCCGCGAACTCGCTGTCCTCGATGTCGGTGAACGGCGTGTCCGTGCCTGCCTCCAGGGCGAATGCCCTGTTCAGGAACGCAGCCATCTGACCACGGGTGATCGTGGCGTCGGGAGCGAACGTTCCGTCGGCGTTGCCACGGGTGATCCCGTAGGCGGCGATGGCGTTGATGTCGGCTTCGAAGATGCTGTCGTCATCATCCTCGAAGGAGTCGGTTGCCACGTTGGGAAGCGCCAGGGCACGCCGCAGGAATGCGGCCATTTGACCACGGGTCACCGAGTCCTCAGGACCGAAGTTGCCGTTGTCATACCCACGGGCGATGTTCGCCAGGGCGATGATGCCGATGTTGGTCTTGTGGACCGACGAGGCAACATCGGGGAAGGCGCCGTCGGCGCCCAGACCGGTCAGGGTCGACACCAGAACGGTGAAGTCGGTGCCGAGCGTCCCCACCGCGTACACGACGGTGTTGACTCCTTCCACCAGATCGACTTCCAGTTCGCCCGTGGCCGGGAAGGCCTGGGTGTCGGTGCCTGCTGCGTTCAGGGCGATGCCGTAGGTGGCGGCCGGAACGTCAGCTGCGGCACCCTCGCCATTGGCGAGGTTGGGCACCAGAACGGCGCCGTCGGCCAGCACGTCGACCGCAGGCGCTGCCGCCGTGTGACGAACGGTCACCCGGGCCTCGTCTGCGGCGATCTCCGAGATGTCGTTGATGAACACCGAAGCGGTCGGGGTGCCGGCCTCGTCGAGATGGGCGACCACGGCCGCGTTGGCTCCGGCAGGAACCTCCACGCCGGGGGCGCTGATCACCGGAGCATCGACCACAGGGTTGGCACCGGCGGCGTAGATGGCGATGTCGTACGTGCCCGCTGCCAGCAGCACCTGGGCGGCGATGTCCTCGAACTCGAAGCCGCTGAGCAGCGGGAGTCCGTTGGCGTACACGTCGACGACCACACCGGGCACGCCGTGCACCACATCGACCAGTGCAAAGCCGGCGGCCTTGCCGAGGTCGATGGTCTGAACAGCCAGCGTCAAGTCGGAACCGAGCGTACCGATCGCATACACGATCACCGACTGGTTCGACGCAACTGCGAGCGGAACCGAACCGGTGGCTGGGAAGGCCTGGGTCTCGGTGCCGGCGGCGTTCAGTGCCACCTCATAGGTTGACGGAGCCAGATCGGCCTGTCCCTCGGCACCGTTGGCGACAGCGGCGAACGCCACGCCACCGTTCACCAGCACGTCGACGGCGGGAGCCTCGGCCGTGTGGCGAACCACTGCGCGGCCAAAGCCGGCGACGGTGGTGGAGGTGTCGTTCACGAACACCGAGAGCGTCGGAGCTCCGTCGGCGTCGAGGTGGGCGACGGCGCTGACATTCGCGCCGGGCGGAAGGTTGACGCTGGCTTCGAGAGCCGGGGTGTCCATGGCCGGATCGGCGCCGGCGGCGAAGATCTCGACGTCGTGGGCTCCCGAAGCGACCGTGAGCGGGCCGGCAACGCTTTCGAACTCGAAGTCCCCGAGCACTTCGGCACCGTCCAGGTAGACGTCCACCACCAGCCCCGGTACTCCATGGATGACGCTCAGTTTCGCGTCTCCGGCGGCGGCGAATGCCGGCATGGCCAGCATCGGCACCGCCATCAGTGCGGCAAGTGCCGCGACTACAAATCTACGCATCGATTCTCTCCTCGATCGACAGTGGGCCGCGTGGCCCCTTTACATGGTTTACGGAGCCGGGTCGGCAACCGGATGATCCCCTCCGGAGGATTCTTCGGCATCCAGACGGGCCTGTGCGCGCTTCTCGGCCGAACGCAGCGCAAAGACCGCGATCGAGACCGGGATGATGAACAACAGGATGTCGTCTACACCGGAACCGTGCCCGAGAACCATGCCTCCACCCTACCCGGCGGCCAGAATCACCAGACCGAGGCCGGTCAGCGCCACCATCAACATCAGCATGGCGTACTGGGACCGCACAGCCGCCACTCCCTCGAAATCCGCCAGTGCGCGATCGTGGGCGAGAATCACCCCGGCGATGTGCCCGACCACGATCACCGCCACCTGCACGTACCAAACCCACACCGCCGACCCGGTGATGAGTGCATATGAGATCGGCCGATCCACCGTGCCGAACAGATCCCACCCGAGGCCGAACGGATCCGACATGGTCGAGATGACCAGTTGGCTCTCGAAGAGCACCAACGTGAAGTAGTGGGCGAAGGCGTATGCGAAGGCGATCGGGACCAGCGTGTGGGCGAACCGGCGCGCCACCGAGCCGGCGGTTCCGGCGCCACCCAGGCGCGCCGCCGCCCACGAGGCCCCCAGATACGCCGCGCCGATCAGCGCGCTCACCGCCAGGAACATCACCGTGGCGGCGAGGGTGGTCGCCACCGTCGACGACAGACCGACTTCGAACAGCACACCACTGAAGGGAAGCTGAAGGGTCTGGCTCCACCAATCGGTGAACGAAGCACCGTCGTATGTCACGGTCCCGATCATCACCACAACGAACGCCACCAACCCGCGTTGCTCGGGTACATGTGGGAGTGCCCGGAGCCAACCCCTCCGTACCATCGAACCGTTCTCGGATCGACCCCACGAGGCCATCGAACCGAACAGCCGGTTGTAGACGGCGAAGCCATCGAAGTCCGCCGATCGGCGGCCCGCCATTCCCATGCCCAGGAGGTAAGCGGTGTAGACCACGGCAGCTATCGCCAGATGGACCGGCTCCTGTACCGGCGAGACCAGTTCCAGCCAGGTGTAGGCGAGTAGAGCCACGGTGGCCGGTGCCAGAGAGCCCGGGGATCTCCCGCTGTCGTCGAGCCCGAACAGTCCGCGGAGCTGCCGCCACGGGTCGATGTCGGGATAGATGTTTCCGACCAACGCCGACAGGAACGGAACGATCAGCCAGAAAACCACGAACACCAGAACCGAGGCGGGGTTGCGGCTACTCGATGGCTCGCCGATGAATCCGGCCACCACCACGATGAGCAACGAGGCACTTCCCACCACCCCCGCAGACGCCCGCACCCACCGCCACCAGCGACCCGTACCACTGCGTTCGATCGGCGGGCCTTGCAGCCTCGGCTCGGGCCACAACGCCGCCAACGCCAGGAACGAAAGAACCAGGACGGCGCCCGCCCCGACCACGAAGAACTCGATCGGCACTGGGAGGTCCTGCCGGCCGCCGATCCCGTGGGCCCCGGCAACACCGGGTATCAGCCAAGCCAATGCCGCCAGGACACCGAACACCGCACGTTTCATCCACCGACCTCGAGGTTGAGCAGCAGGAGACCGGCTCCCTCCAACTCCACCTCGTGGACTCCCGGTATCTCGGCAACGAACGTGACTTCGACCGGGGTGCCGGCTTCCAGATCGGCGAAGACGTCATAGGTGTGCACGTGGACCTGATCGGCCACATCCGCGGTGACCCGAATGGTCACCTGCTCGCCGAGTGGCACCGTGGTGGGCCCCTCGACGGTGACCTCCCCCGCAACGACGCCGACTGCGATGACCGACCCGGGCACCGTTGTGGTGGGTGCCATGGTCGTGGTCGTGGTGGCAACCGTGGTGGTGGTGGTCGCGATCGGGGACGTACTGGTGGTGGACACATCCACCACCGTGACCGGAGGTGCGGTGGTCACGGCAGCGTCATCGGTCCCGGCGCCGCACGCGGCGAGAAGAACAGCCAAGACCAAAAGTGATCCACGCATCGACACCATGGTAGGGAGCCGCCGCCGAAACCCGGTGCACCATCCCGACTCGCGACGCGTAAACTCGCCACATGAAGAAGTTTCTCCTCATCGCACTGATCCTCGGCGCTCTCGGCTTTGCCGCCAAGAAGATGATCGATAACGCCTAGAGAGGTGCTTGGGCCCAGCAGTGTTCGGCCTGGACGCCACTGTCCCGGACGCCGGACCCCGCGGGCTAGTAGGCCCGGCCGCCGACAGCCCGGTCACTCGGGATCGGCCAGCACGAACCCGGTGATCGCCTGGATCAGCTGATCGGGATGCGTGAACGGCGCCTCATGACGAGCGCCGAGGATCTCGCACACCAGGGCGTCAGGCAGCGCTGCGGCCAGGTCATACTGCCACCGGATCGGCACGAGCTGGTCTCGGAGCGGAATCACCACCAGGGCGGGCTGACGAACTCGACCGATCCAATCGGTAGAGTCGAAACGCAGTAGCGAGAACGTGGCGGCGGAGCCAGCCTCGGCATCCCGCCGATGAGTCTCCTCCCAGAGCCATCGGGCATGACGACGTTCAACCGCGCCGGTGGCCAGCAGATACAACGAGCGCACTTCCGGTGAGCCCACGCCGGTCAACCGTTCCCAAGTGCGGATCACCCACACGCTCGCCACCCTGAGCGGTCGCCACCAGCCCGGGTGTCGGGCGAACGTGGCGATCAGCACCATCCGCTCCACCAGGTGCGGGTGCCGGTACGCCAACGCCTGCGTGATCGCCCCACCCATCGAATACCCGACCACTGCCGCCCGCCTCACCCCCACCTGAGAGAGAACGGCGGCCAGATCGTCGGCCACGTCCTCGATCTCGAAACGGTCGGTCGTCTTCGGTGAGAGCCCGTGACTGCGGTGGTCGACCACCGTCAGGCGGTACTGCTCGGCCAGAACCGGTCCCACCTTGAACCACTCGGCCAGCGACGCTCCCCCGAGACCATGCACCAGGACCAGATCCTTGCCATCGGGAGGTCCCACCTGGCGCACCATGAACTCCCGATCCCCCACGAACACGGTCACCCCCGGGATACGCCACGGGTGAATCTGGGGCGGCTTCCAGCGAGGCGTGATGATCGGCCCGAGCAAACGCCACCCGGCGACAACACGAAAGACCAGACCGAACAGCCGTCTCACGATCGCTCCCCGGCGAAGGCGAACTCGGCCACCGGACGGCCGCCGATGAGATGCTCCTGGATGATGCGCTCGATCACCGGCACCGTGACCGAGTGGTACCAGACACCGTCGGGGTACACCACGACGATCGGGCCCAGCTCGCACACCCGCAGACAGTCGGCCTTGGTGCGAAGCACCCGACCCCCACCGCCCGCCGGCGTGGCCTCCGCCTCCGAATCGTTCTGCCACCCCGGGGGAGCCGACGTCAACCCGAGCTCCTTCAACCTCGCCTTGAGGTAGCGCCAGACCTCCCGGGTCTCCTCGACCGGCGCACACTTCGCGGTGGTCTGGTCGGCACACAGGAACACGTGCCGCTCCATCTCTGGAATCGACAACGACTCGGCGATGAGCTCGATGCACCGCACAGGGTCCATGTCCGGAACGCTAGCCGGAGGCGGTGCAGTGAAACCCCGGGGGGAAGAGGGGCCAGCCCTTTGCGCTCGATCAGATGACGCGTACCGTCCCGGGTGCCTCGTCGGTGATCGAACCGATCATCACGCCCATCCCGGGCGCCAGCGCGGCCTGGAGTGCCTCGACCGAGCCGGGTGCGACTGCCATCAGCAGGCCGCCGCTGGTCTGGGCGTCGGCGAGCATGCGGATGCTCCGGGGATCGGGAGAGCCGGTGATGAGGGGCGTCACTGCTTCGACGTTGCGTTCGGATCCGCCGGGGTAGAACCCGGCATCCAACAGGTCCCAGGCTGCCCCGATGACCGGGACGGCGGCGCTGTCGACGACGGCGGAGACGCCGGATGCCGATGTGATCTCGATGAGATGGCCGAGCAGCCCGAACCCGGTGACATCGGTGGCGGCCTTCACCCCAACCGAGCACATCGCCCGGGCGGCGGCTTCGTTGAGCATCGTCATCCAACCCACCGCCGTCGCAGCCACGCCGTCCGGGCAGCCGCCCCGCTTGATGGCGGTGGCGATGATGCCCGTTCCGATCGGCTTGGTGAGCACCAGCACATCACCGGGCCTGGCGGCGGCGTTGGTCACGACGCTTGCGGGATCGATGAGACCGGTCACCGCGAATCCGTACTTGGGCTCGGCATCGTCGATCGAGTGCCCCCCGACGATCGTGCAGCCGGCCTCGGCCATCACGTCGGCTCCGCCCCGGATCACATCTCCCAGCACCTCGAAGGGGATGACACCCCTCGGCCAACCGACCATCTGCAGCGCTGTGAGCGGTGTTCCCCCCATGGCGTACACGTCCGAGAGGGCGTTGGCGGCGGCGATCCGTCCCCAGTCGTAGGCATCGTCGACGACCGGGGTGAAGAAGTCGACGGTCTGCACCAGGGCGCGATCATCCGACAGGCGGTAGACGCCTGCATCGTCGCTGGTCGACGTCCCCACGATCAGATCGGGATGTGTGGCAGCCGGGTGGGTTCGCAACGGCGACAGAACCTGTGCCAGCTCGGCGGGGCCGAGCTTGCAGGCTCAGCCGGCGCCGTGGCTGAAGCTGGTGAGTCGGATGGTCTCCATCACCGGCGACGCTAGTTGAGCGGACGCCGAACGGAAACGACCGATCACGATCCAAAGGACCGGCACATCCGGTGCCCTGCCCGCGCCGAGGGCTAGCGACACCGGACTCGATACCGGTCCCGCACCGCCGGTAGCAACGAGAACCCCATGATCAGCACAACGATCGTCAGCGTCACCCACTGAATGGTCGCCGTCTCGGGGAGCCACAGCAGCTGGAGACCGATCCAGACCACCACCCCGAAACCCTGGGTGACCGAGGCGAGCAGGGGCCACTGGTAGCCGAGTCGCCGCTCGACGGCGGCAACGCCCGGCAGTGGGAACCGCCACAGCAGTCCCCCCGTCACCACGAGCGGGACAACACCGAGCAACACCGTCAGCAGCACCCCGGGCACCAGGTAGTCCGACACCCACGGCACCTCGGCCAGCAGGGTGGTATCGATGCCCAGTGCGGTACCAGTGGGGTCCGTCATCATCATCACTCCGCCGGCCAAGGCGGCGACCGCCAGCAGCATCAGCAGTCCGATCAGAGTGACGATCTCGCCAACGGTCCGTTCACGTCGGCGAAACTCGTCCTTCGACGAGCGGGCATCGAGTTGCATCGCAACCTCCTCGTCCCCCTTTGTCGCGCTCGGGGGGAACCGGCACAAGGGTCCGAGGTCCCCGCTCACCCGCAGCGGGCCAGAAGCTCCTCGTCGTGTGCCGATGGTCGGCGGGACAGCCGGTCCTCCAGGATCTCACCGGCTCGCTCACGCCGATCCATCCGGATCAGGGCATCGACCAGCGTGTCCTCGATGACTTCTCGCTGGGCCCGACTCCCGCCCAGATAGGGAACGGACTCCGCCGGCATGTCCAGCAGATCGCCGGCACCGGCATAGTCGCCCGCCGTGTAGGCCCGGAGTCCACGCACCACCCGGACCATCGCCGGGGCCTGAGGACGCCCACCGGAGTGCTCCACCAGAGCTGCCTCCAGGTCGGCGAGCCGCGACTCGTCCCCACCGCCGGCGAGAGCGAACGCCACATGCCAGTCCCCGTACCGGAACGATGGCGTGGCAGCCATCGGACCGGCGACCGCCACCAGCTCGTGCCACGGCAGCAGCGCCGGATCCACCCCACGCAACATCAACCGCCACAGCAGGGTGGGGGCATCGGCGATCGTCCCGGGACCCGACACGGTGGGCGTGATGATCGACCGGTACCGGTCGAGCGCTCTCGCCCACTCGCCCAGACCGACGTCGTGCAGAGCGAGGTGCCACGAGAAGTGCACGTGGAACGGACCCCCGATGCCATGGGCGGTCACCCAATCCGCCAGTTCGGTGCGTCCGGTGGCGTGGGCTCCACGTTCGAAGTGGACGTGAGCCACCGAGTGCATGGCGTCGGCGTTGGCGGGACGGGCACGCAAGGACCGTTCGGCGAGGCGCATCGCCTCATCGAGCAGATCCGCTTCCTGGTGGACGAATGCGCTGACCCCCTGGTAGGCCCAGTCACCGTCCATCGACGAGGCCCGGTCATGGAAGATCGCAAGGGCCCGAGCCCGATCGTCGGCTCCGCCGCCCCCGAAATGCGACGACAGCATCACCTGCTCGATCGCCAACACGTCACGGGGGAACCGCTCGAGATGCGCCTCCGCCAGCGACAGCGTGTCGGCGACCCGGGCCTCCACGGCCACCTCCAGCACCTTCAGGTATCCGGCTTCCCGCTCGGTGCAACCTGGTACGTGCGAGCGGGCCGCGACCAACGCCGCCGAGGTGCGTTCCCGGTCTCCGTTGAAGTGGTGGAGAGCTGCCAGTGTCGACCACCCATGGGCGAAGGCCGGGTCGTGTGTCACGGCTTCGGAGAGCGGAGCCTCGGCATCGCCGGTGAGGGCCAGGAACCGGTCCAGACCATCGGAGTAGGCGGCGGCCGCCTCCGGGGAATCCGTCCCCAGCTGGTACCCGTGTCGATCCTCGAAGAACATCATGCGGAGCGTATCGGACTCCGACGGCGGTTCGCGATCCCGGCGGATACCCTCTCGGCATGGATGGGCTGCAGATGGTGTGGGAAGGGAATGAGCCAACGCCGGCCCCGCCTTCCGGATACCGGCTCCGACTCCGCCACCCCGGTGACGACCCGGCGCTGATCGCGCTTCTCAACCGGGTCGGCTGGCCTCAATGGGACGGGGAGTTTCTGGCGATCCGGCTCGGCATGGCCGTGACCGACGGGTGGTTCGTGGTGGAAGCCCCCGACGGGGGCCTGGCCGCTTCGGCGGTGGCGCTGTGGTCCCAGGACATCCCCGGTGGTGGTGAACTCGGATGGGTGGCGGCCGATCCGTCACACTCGGGCCGAGGGTTGGGCCGGGTGGTGGTCGACGCCGTCGTCGCCCACCTCGTTGCGAACGGGATCGACCGGATCCACCTGCACACCGACGATCACCGGCTTCCCGCCCTCTCGATCTACCTGGCTGGAGGCTGGCGACCCGTGGTTTCCGACCCCAGCATCTCGCAACGCTGGAGATCGGTCCACGAGCGGCTCGGGCGTTCGTTCGACCCCGAGCGGTGCCCGACCGGTCTCGATCCCACCGGGTGAGCCGGCCCGGCCCTGCGGGACACCTCACACGAGGACGGACTCTCCCTGTCCGGGGACGTGGACGCTCGCTCCGAGTCGACGACCTACCTCGTCGGACAACCCGCCGAGGGCGGCGAGCTCGCCATGAACGGCGATCACCTGACGGGGCGGCATCGGCGCAGACGCCAGCCAGTCGACCAGTTCGGATCGGTCGGCGTGGACCGAGAAGGCCGGCACCGGGGCCACCCGGCAACGAACGGTATGGAACTCCCCGTGAATCTTGATCTGCTTCCGTCCTTCCAGAAGATCCCGACCTCGGGTACCCACCGCCTGATAGCCGACCATCGCAACCGTGCACCGGGGATCCGGCAGTACCCGCTTCAGATGATGGAGCACCCGACCTCCTGTCGCCATACCCGAGGCCGAGATCACGATGAAGGGTGGCGGAACCGAGTTGATCGCTTTGGAATCGTCGACGGTCTCGGTGATGGTGAGCGTTCCCGGATCGAAGATCCGGGGGTTGCTGGCGACATCCTCACGGATCTCGTGGTCGCCATCGACGACAGCCCGGACGTAGAACCCGAGTGTCGAACGGGCCATCGGGGAGTCGAGGAACACCGGGATGTCGGGGATGGTGCCGCTGCGCACCAGCTTGTGCAGCGCAATCAGGATCACCTCGGTGCGGTCGACCGCGAAGGCCGGGATGACCACCGTGCCGCCGGCCCGCACCGCCGCCGTCACGACCGCCCCCAACGCCGCGCTCCCGTCCGCCTCCATGTGCTCGGTGTCCCCGTAGGTCGACTCCATCACAACCGTGCCGGCGACCGGGGGCGGGTCCGGCGCACGCAGCACCGGGTGAACCGGCCTCCCGAGATCCCCGGAGAAGAAGAGCGGCTCGGTGCCGTCGGCAAAACTGAGCAGCACCGACGCCGCCCCGAGGATGTGACCGGCCCGGCTCAACCGGAGCTCGACACCATCGGCGATGGCGACCGTGGTTCCCCACGGTGCAACCCGGAACTGACTGGCGGCCACGGCGGCGTCGTGCTCGGTGTAGAGCGGCAACGCCGGGGCGTGTTTGGTGTAGCCCTTGCGGTTCGCCCGGGCGGCGTCCTCCTCCTGGATGCGGCCCGAGTCGGCCATCACCACATGCGCCAGACGGCCCGTTGACTCCGACGCCCACACGCTGCCGGAGAAGCCGCCCTTGACGAGCGCCGGCAGATACCCGACATGATCGAGATGGGCGTGCGAGATGACCACCGCGTCGATGCTCGACGGATCGACCGGGAACCGACCCCAGTTGCGTTCGCGAAGATCCTTCGCTCCCTGGAACAACCCGCAATCCACCAACACCCGTGCCCGCGGCGTCTCGACCAGGAACTTCGAGCCCGTGACCGTCTTGGCAGCACCGAGAAACCTGACCAGCGTGCGAGGCGGGCGATCGACCATGAGCCGAACATATCGAGCGCGCCAAACAGGGGGATAGAGGAGAAAGCTTCCAGAGCGGCCAGCTTCGAGCGACGAGCAACGAGCAACGAGCGACGAGCAACGAGCGACGAGCGACGAGCGACGAGCGACGAGCGACGAGCGAGGCTACTGGCTACTGGTCCGGAACGTCCGACGCAACACGCAACACGCAACACGCAGGGAACGCGATCTGGCTGGAAGCTGCCAGCTGGTAGCTGAAGCGAGCGACGAGCGACGAGCAACGAGCGATGAGCGACGAGGTCATCTGGGCGTTCTGCGTTCGGCGTTCTGCGTTCGGCGTTCTGCGTTCTGCGCGCTGCGCTCTGCGTTCTGGCTGGCAGCTGGCAGCTTTCTGAAGCTGACAGCAGTTCGCCGACGCTTTACACTGTTTTCTCCTCGACGATTCCTCGTCGAAGCCCCTTCAACAGGAGCGCTCGATCGATGCCCGACACCACGTTTCTCACCCCCGAAGCCTTCGAAAAGCTCAAGGCCGAACTCGAACAGCTCACCACCGAGGGCCGCGCCAACATCGAAGCGCGTATCCAGGAGGCGCGCGAGCACGGCGACCTGCGTGAGAACGCCGACTATGACGCCGCCAAGAACGATCAGGGGCTGATGGAGGCCCGGATCCGACAGCTGGAGTCGCTGCTGCACACTGCCGAGGTGAAGAAGGTCGAAGTCACCGACAAAGTGGTCATCGGCTCACTGGTGACGGTGGTCGACTCGGACGGCGACGAACTCGAGTACTTCGTGGCTCCGCCCGAGAACAAGATCGCCGGTGTGTTGCTCGCCTCCCCCTCTGGTCCTCTCGGCAAGGCGCTGCTTGGTACCCGGGCGGGCGATGACGTCACCTATCAGGCGCCGGGTGGCAAGTTCTCGGTGAAGGTCGCCGGCGTGCGGCCCTACTCGGGCTGAAACGGGCTCCCCGGACTTCGCGGCTCGGAGACGCCGACGGAAGGCCCGCTACGCTCCGCAGGGGATGCCCGCCAGGGATGTCTGCGAGGTGAGCCGTGAAACTTCGTCTGCGACGACCCCGCGATCTCGCACGTACGCTGCGTTCGCTCGCACGCCGTAGCCCCGAAGACGTCGAGGGATATCTCAGAAGCCACGTCGAAGAGTGGATGGCGCTCGCCGCCGCCATCCCGGCGGACGCGGCCGACATCCTCGAAGCGATCGACGAGGAGAGCGCCGGGCAGCTGCTCGCCGAGCTCGGGCCCGAGCAGGCGGCCCTCGTGCTCGAGGAGTTGCGTGACGACCTCGCCGCCGAGATCCTCCTCGAACTGGACGGATCGGTCGCATCCGCTGTTCTTGCGCTGATGCCGCCCGAGGAGGCGGTCGACGTTCTCGCTTGGATGGATGCCGCCACGTTGGAGCGGCTCCTTCGTCGAATGTCCGAGGAGTCCCGAACAGAGATCACCGGGCTGATGGCCCATGCGCCCGACTCCGCCGGTGGGCTCATGACCGCCGACATCGCCTCGCTTCCGGTGGGGATGACGGCCGGTCAGGCGATCGACCGACTCCGCACGCTACACAAAGAACTGGAAGACCTCTCCTACGTGTACGTCGTGGACGAGCTCGGCCGTCTCGAGGGGGTGCTGTCCTTCCGGGACCTGGTGTTCAATCGGCCCGGGGTGGGCCTCGACGAAGTGATGGTGCGCGATCCCATCTCGGTGACCACCGACACCGACCGGGAGGAGATCGCAGACATCATCCAGCGGTACCACCTGTTCGGCCTTCCCGTCACCGACGGCGAGGGTCGACTGGTCGGCATGGTGACGACCGAGGCCGTGATCGAATCGGTCCAGCAGGAGGCGTCCGAGGATTTCGTCGCCGCCGTGGGGGCGGGCGCGGGCGAGACGGTGTACACGGGAGTGGGTGAAGCGGTCCGGGCCCGGCTCCCGTGGCTGATGGTCAACCTGGTTCTGTCACTGGGTGTGGCCATCCTCATCGAGCAGCAGACCGGCCTCATCTCTGCTCATCCGGTACTGGCGGCGCTCATGCCGGTGGTGGCTTCTCTCGGCGGCAACGGTGGCTCCCAGACGCTGGCGGTGGTGATCCGGAGTCTCGCCACCGACGACATCCCCTCGGGCAGGGTGCGGGGCATCATGCTTCGACAGCTGGGGGTGGGGGCGAGCAACGGCCTCGCCCTCGCCATCGGTGCCGGCCTCATGACCGTGGCCCTCACCGCCACCGGCGTGTTCGCTTCGGAGCCGCATCCGGTCCGGCTCGGCACGGTGGTAGCGGTTGCAGCCCTGGGAAATCAGACCGTGGCCACCTTCGCCGGGACCGCGATACCACTGCTGATGCAACGGCTCGGCCTCGATCCCGCCCTCGCCTCCTCGATCTTCGTGACCCTGCTCACCGACGTGATCGGCTTCTCGGGATTCCTGTTGGTTGCGGCAGCGCTGCTCTGACACGTCCCACCGCAACGGGATCCGGTCACGATCCGATCAGGAAGCTCCCGGCTGACTCGAAGGGCCCATGGAAGGTGACGACGTTGCCTTCGGTGAGACTGATCAGGTAGTGGGTGTCGACCAGTGCCTGTTCCTCGGGGGTGCGATCGGCGGCCGCCACCCGGGCCGCCGCCACCGCTCCCGCATCGTCGAGCACGTGCAGCTCCCACAGGCCGTCCTCCTCGTCGAACTGCGTGACGACGAAGTTCTCGAGGTCCCGGTCGGTGTAGTCCTCAGCCGGGATCGTGACCCACAGCACGTTCCCGTCATCGGCCGAGGTGGCGACCTGGATCTCGAAGTCGACGATCTCCTTGACGGGAGCACCGGCAGGCGGCGTCGTCTCGGCGGTCGTGGTGGGAGGCACCTCCGTGGTCGGTGTCGGAGGCATCGTGGTGGACGGCGACTCGGCCGGCACGGTGGTGGTGGTCGTGGTGAGTTCCGGTTCTGCACTGCGATTGCACGCCGTGGACACGAGCGCCAGCACCAGGATCAGCGTCATCGGGCGGATCGCTCGAAGCGATCCGCGGGCGGGCAGGCTGACTGGTGAGCTCGCTGGTGAGAAATGGATGGGTCGCCGCATCGGAAAAACCTCCTCGGTTCGCTTTATTCAACGTTCCCCCGGCCGACAAAGTTCCGGTTCCGCTCAAACGGGTGATCCGCTAGCCTGACACCCGTGGGCGGGAAGAGGCTACCTCAGTTGATGTTGACCCTCGTGGTCATGATCGCGCTCGTTCCGATCTTCACGGCGCCTCCTGCCGGCGCCGGGCTCGAGGGCATGTGCGAGCCGTTCACCAGATCCGATCTCGGTCCGGCTCCCCTCGACGAGGAGACGACCACCACCACGGTCATCGATCTCATCGACCAGGGAAGGGCCAGGGGCACCGACGAGCCGGTCGATGTTCCCGCTCCCGACTTCGACCAGCCCCCCACCACCCGGCCTCCGTCCAACTGTGCTCCGTTCGTGTACCAGATGGAGTACCCGCTCCTCGGCGGCGGAACCTACGCATCCGGATTCGGAGCACCCCGCGGAGGTGGCGCCCGCCTCCACATGGGTGTCGATCTGATGGCCCCGCAGATGACTCCCGTCGTTGCCGTCGCCGATGGAGTGGTGAGCCGGGTCAAGGAGAGCAGCGACGGTACCGCCGGCGTCTACGTTGCCGTCGACCATGACGACGACTGGTCGAGCTGGTACATCCACCTCAACAATGACACCTTCGGCACCGACGACGGGCTTGGCATCGGCGTCCGGCCCGGGCTGATGGTTGGCGACCGGGTCGTCGCCGGCGAGCTGCTCGGATGGGTCGGGGACTCGGGCAACGCCGAGACCACACCTCCACACCTGCACTTCGAGCTCCATCTCCCGTCGGGCGAGCCGATCGACCCCTACGCCAGCATCGTGTCTTCCGAAGCGGTGGGTGCGGCCGCCTTCACCCCGGACCCCGCCGAAGTCCTCGACACGCCCTTGGCCGAGACCGGTGCGGTCGACCTGATTTCTGCCCGTCTCGACGCCGCCGCCCTCCGCCCCGGCTTCAGTGGCGCATTCGTCGACGACGACGGCCTGCCCGCCGAGCGGGCGTTCAACATGCTCGCCGCATTCGGGGTTCCGACCTGGTGCGACGAGTGGGGCGTCCGAGTATGCCCGGACGACGCCATCACCGGGGGCGACGCCGAGGCCTGGATCGCCGCCATCGCCCGTTCCCAGCGGGATCCTTCTGTGGCCATCTCCTACGGCGGCCTGCAACTCGACCCCGGCATCGACCGCTCCGGCGTCGTAGCGTGTGGAGTCAGCACGCTGTGCCCTGATCAAGACGTGTCCTTCGGCGAGGCCGCCGCCATGCTGATCGGAGCCACCGACGGCACCAGCGTGCTCACTCCCCAGGAGGCGACGGCGACCCTCGGCCGCATCGGGCTCGCCGGCTGCGGCGGCCCCCAGAATCCGGAGCGGGCAGTGAGCCGCGCCGAGTTGGCCGACCTGATGCTGCGGGCGTTGGGGTACGAACCGATCGCCCCCTGCGGCGCGGTCTCCTGACCCGGTCATCGGGCGGCGAGTTCGGACGCGGCGCGATTGCCTATGATCGACGCCCGTGACACCCGCACCCCCCTCTGACGACACTCGTCGCGCCCTGACACTCCAGTACGCCACGGTCGCCTGGAACGTCGGCGAAGCATTCCTCACCATCGGCCTCGGCGCCGTCGCCGGATCCCTGGCACTGATCGCCTTCGGCACGTCGTCGATGGTGGAGGTGTTCGCCTCTTTCGTGGTCATCTGGCATCTCAAACCCACCGCCGGTGTCGATCACGCCGCCCGCACCTCGCGCGCACTGAAACTGGTGGCCGGAGCGTTTCTGTTGCTCGCTGTCGCCCTCGGCGCCTCCGCCATCCGGGACCTGGCGTCGGGCCGTGAGGCGGGCGAGTCGTGGTGGGGCGTTGCCTACCTGGCCGTCACCGCGGTGGTGATGTTCGGGTTGTCGATCGCCAAGCGGAAGGTGGCTCGACGGCTCAACTCGGGACCGCTGGAGTCCGAGGCCACCATGACGTTCCTCGACGGCATCCTCTCGGTGAGCACCCTCACCGGTCTTGCGCTCAACGCAGCCTTCGGTCTGTGGTGGGCCGACCCGGCGGTGGCGCTGATCGTCGCCCTGTTCGCTCTCAACGAGGCTCGGGAGAACTGGGAGGAAGCCAGGGAAGTCGGGCAAGTCGACTCCGAGCGCGAGTGACCACCCTCGAGATCACGCTCGCTGGGTGCCGGTCTCCTGTGCGACGTAGTCGGCGAAGGCCGCCCGCAGGCGGGCGGTCACCGGACCGGGTTCGAACGAACACTCCCCCACCGCCGTGACCGGGACGACCTTGCGGGCCGTCGACCAAACCATCACCTCGGTGGCCATCTCGAGCCGCTCCATTCCGCAACGCTCCTGACGAACCTCGATCGGGAGTCGCTCAGCCATCAGCAGGGCCACCCGACGGGTGATCGAGTCCAGGATGTGCAAGTCGAGCGGCGGCGTCTCCAGCACCCCGTCGACCACCCAGCCGATGCTGAAGGTTGGCCCCTCCATCACCACACCGTCGGTCGACATGAGCAGGGCGTCATCGAACCCGGCGGCCACTGCGGTCCGGGTCGCCGCCAGGTTGGGGGCGTAGGAGAGGGTCTTGGCCCCCGCCAGCTCGGTCGGCTCTCCGGCAGGATGCCACCGGGCCACCAGCGGCCACAGCCGCACCGACAGCGGACGGGGCGGGGCGTCGTGGTTGATGACGATGCAACGCTGGCCGTGGGTTGCACCGGGGAGGGCATCGCCGCGGCTCACAACGATCCGCAGCATGTCGCCCCCGTGGCCGGCCGCCACCAGGCACCAATCAGTCAGCCGTCGACGATCGGGCATGGGCATGTCGAGAAGCCGACAGCTCCGCTCCATTCGATCGAGATGCCATTCGAGGGCGAACGGGACGCCGCCATGACATGACACCGCCTCGAAACAGCCATCGCCGCGCAGCACCGAGGAGTCGGTCACGGGGATCTGATCGGCGGGATCGCCGTCGATGAGCACGAACATCCTCAGCCCCGGTACTTGTTGGTGATGGGAAGGCGGCGGTCACGGCCGAACGCCTTGGGTGTGATCTTGACGCCCGGGGCAGCCTGACGTCGCTTGTACTCGTTGCGGTCGACCAGTGCGGCGATGCGTCGCACGACCTCGGCGTCAAAACCCTCGGCGATGATCTCCTCCTCCACCATGTCGTCTTCGATGTAGCGCTCCAGGATGGCGTCGAGCAGGTCATAGGGCGGGAGCGAGTCGGAGTCCTTCTGATCGGGCCGCAGCTCGGCCGACGGCGGCTTCTCGATGGTGTCCCACGGGATCACCTCTCCGTCACGGTTGCGCCAGCGCGACAGCTCGTAGACGGTGGTCTTGAACACGTCCTTGAGGGCGGAGTACCCACCTGCCATGTCGCCGTAGAGCGTGGCGTAGCCGGCCGCCATCTCGGACTTGTTGCCGGTGGTCAGCACCATCGGGCCGAACTTGTTGGAAGTCGCCATCAGCAGGGCGCCGCGGATCCGGGCCTGCAGGTTCTCCTCGGCCACGCCGAACTCGGTACCTTCGAAGACCGGTGCCAGCGTCTCGAGGTACGACGTGAACACCGACTCGATGGGAATCACGTCGAATCGGAGTCCCAGTGCCTCGGCCAACTGGCGGGAGTCGCTGACCGACCCTTCCGAGGAGAACCGGGTGGGCATCGAGATTCCCCACACGTGCTGGGGGCCGAGCGCATCGGCTGCGATGACGGCGGTGAGCGCCGAGTCGATTCCGCCCGAGAGCCCGATCACCACGTTGGTGAAGCCGTTCTTGCGGATGTAATCGCGCACACCGGTGATGAGAGCCTGATAGATCTCCTCGATGGGCTCGAGCATCGGCGCCACCGTGCCCACCACCACCGACTCACCTGCCAGCGGCACATCCACCACGAACCGGTCCTCGACGAACTGGGGGGAACGGTGGATGACGGTGCCATCAGCGGCGATCACGACGCTGGCGCCGTCGAACACCAGCTCGTCCTGGCCTCCGACCAGGTTGAGGTACACCAGCGGCGCCCCGGCAGCCCGGGCGCGTGCCACCAGCATCTCTTCCCGCCCGGCCGCCTTGCCCCGGTGATACGGCGATCCATTCACGTTCAGGAGCACGCGTGCTCCGGCCTGCGCCTGACGGTGGGGCGGCCCATCCGGCAACCAGATGTCCTCACAGATGGAAACCCCCACCGGGACCCCGGCGATATGCCAGATCCGGTCCGGCTCCTGGCCCTCCGAGAAGTAGCGGTCCTCGTCGAACACGCCGTAGTTGGGCAGGAGCACCTTGTGATAGGTTCCGACCAGGTCCCCGCCCTCGATGATGGCCACGGCGTTGGCGACCCGGCGATCCAGCGAGTCGCCCGACCCGCGGTGGTTGTTGCCGGCGTGATCGACAAACCCCACCACCGTGGCGCAACGCCCCGACCGGCGGGCCAGTCGCCTCACCACCTCCCGGTTGTCGTCGACGAACCCGGGTCGCAGCACCAGATCCTCGGGCGGGTAGCCGGTGACGGCCAATTCGGGCAGCAGGAGCACGTCGGCGTCTTCCGCTTCCGCCCACTCCATCGCCGCAGCGATCTTCTCCTCGTTCCCGGCAAGGTCCCCGACCACGAGATCGATCTGGGCTCCGGCGACGCGTAATGGCATGGGCGAAAGATAGTGGCCGGGCCGGACCGGTTGTCCACGAGCTCGTTTCGAGCTACAGCTACCAGCTGCCAGCCAATCCCAAAACCTGCGACACGAGCGACGAGCGAGACTCAGCCTCAGCTGCTGGCTGCTGGCTGCTGGCTGCTGGCTCGGACCGTCCGACGCAACACGCAACACGCAACACGCAGGAACGCGATCGGCTATCCACCTTCTGCACATTGTGCAAAAGGTGGGCGAAACGCGTGCGTTCTGCACATTGTGCAAAAGGTGGGAGCAGCGAGCGACGAGCGAGATTGGCTGCTGGCTCGGAACGTCCGACGCGACACGCAACACGCAACACGGAGGGAACTCGCGTTCTGGCCGGTCCGGTACGTTCTGCGTTCTGCGTTCTTCAGTCGAGCTTCTTGATCCTTTCCACCAGCATCCTGGCGAAGCGTTCTCCGTCCACTTCTACGCCGACGTGGGCGTTGGGGGGTCGATCTGTCACTCGAAGGAGGTCGACGACGGTGCGTCCGAGGGTGAGCTCTGAGGAGACTTCGATCTCGACGTTGAGGTGTTCGGTGGCGATGAGGGTGGGGTCGATGACGTGGGCGACTGCGGCGGCGTCGTGGATGGGGGCGATCGGCGTTCCGAACACCCGCTGGTAGCGGCTGCGGAAGAAGTCGAGGAGCTCGGCGACGAACACGCCGACCGGGCCTCCGGTGCGGAGCTCGTCGGCGTCGGCTTCGGAGAGGAGCGCCTTGTGGGTGACGTCGAGACCGACCATGGTCACGTCGAGGCCGGAGGCGAACACGGCGGCGGCGGCCTCGGGGTCGACCCAGATGTTGAATTCCGCCGCCGGGGTGATGTTGCCCAGGCCGATCGAGCCTCCCATCAGCACGATGCGGGAGATCGCCCCGGTCACGTCGGGATGGCGTTCCAACAGCAGGGCGATGTTGGTGAGCGGGCCGGTGGGGATGAGGGTGACCGGTGCGCCGGCGGCGCGGATCCAGTCCGCCATCACATCGGCGCAGTCACCGGCGACCGGGCTGGTCACCGGATCGGGGAGCACCGGGCCGTCCATCCCGGATGCCCCGTGGACGTGCTCGGCGACGTGGAGGGTTCGTACCAGCGGCCGGTCTGCACCGGCGGCAACGGGGATGTCGGTCCGCCCGATCGCCTCGAGCACCCGGAGGGCGTTCACCGTTGTCTTGTCGAGGGTGGAGTTGCCGCCGACGGTGGTGAGACCGAGCAGCTTCACCTCGGGAGAGGCGACGGCGAGAAGGATGGCGATGGCGTCGTCGTGGCCGGGATCGCAGTCGAGGATGACGGGAATGGGCATGGGTTTCGGATCTTGCCACGCCGGTGCCCTCACCAGCTGTTCCCCGAGCGGTTTTCGCCCGGACACCCCCAGTTCCCCCCCACCGACTTGTGTATGGTTTGCGACAGAGTCAAGGGAAAGGGAGTGCTGTGACTCAATCACAGGTACATGGAACCCGACGACGGCGAGTGGTCTCGCTGATCGTCATGATGAGCATGGTCGTGACCATGCTCGGAGCGACAGGCGCATCGGCTGCCAAGACACCCAAGGTGGACTTCTGGCTGACGATTCTTCACAACAACGATGGCGAATCCCAGCTGATCGCCCTCGGAGACGACGAGTTCCTCGAGGACTTCGGCGGAGCCGCCCGATTCGAGACGGTTGTGGACAACCTCACCCACGAGGCCACCACCGGTCGGCCGTGGAGCCCCGGCTCGAAGCGCGGCGTGATGATGGTCTCTTCGGGTGACAACTTCCTGGCGGGCCCGGAGTTCAACGCCGGCGTGGACAACGGGATCCCCTTCTACGACACCGTTGCGCTCGACCTGATCGGCTACGACGCCATCGCCATCGGCAACCACGATTTCGACTTCGGCCCGGACGTCCTGGCCGACTTCATCTCCGGGTTCGCGATGACGAAGCCTCCGTTTCTGAGCGCCAACCTCGACTTCTCTGCCGAGCCCAGACTCCAGGCCTACGTGAACCAGCGGCGCATCGCCAAGAGCACGGTCATCCGTGAGCGGGGCGAGCGGATCGGCATCATCGGGGCCACCACCCCGGCCCTGCCCACCGTCTCGAGCCCCCGCAACGTCGTGGTCAACGAGGTCGCCCCGGCCGTTCAGGCCGAGGTTCGCAGGCTGCAGCGCCAGGGCGTCAACAAGATCGTCCTGATCAGCCACCTGCAGAGCATCGAAGAGGACATCACCCTGGCGGCCGAACTGCAGGGTATCGACGTGATGATCGCCGGTGGCGGCGACGAGCTGCTCGCCAACGACGAAGACCTGCTCATCCCCGCCGACGACACCGGCGCACGGCCGACGCCGTTCGCCAGCTACCCCATCATCGCCACGGACGCAGGCGGAACCAACGTGCCGATCGTCACCACCCCGGGCAACTACAGCTATGTGGGCAACCTGGTGGTGGGCTTCGACCGGCGCGGGAACGTTGTGATCGTCGACGAGACCCGGAGCCGACCGGTCCGGGTCGCGGCCGGGGACTGCGGCGGCACGCTGCCCTGTGACGATGCCGTGGCACCGAACGCCACCATGCAAGCGCTGGTGGTCGAGCCACTCATCGCCGATCTGGAGGCACTGGCCACCAACGTCATCGCAGACAGCGCCGTCGACCTCGACGGCGTTCGGGCCAACATCCGTGGCCGCGAGACCAACCAGGGCAACCTGATCGCCGACTCGCTGTTGTGGCAGGCACAGCAGGTGGCCGACGCCTTCGGCGTCGACAGCCCGGTGGTGGCCCTGCAGAACGGCGGCGGCATCCGCAACGACTCGGTCATCCCGGCCGGTGACATCACCGAGCTCGACACCTTCTCGATGGTGCCGTTCTCGAACTTCGTGTCGGTGGTCGAGGATGTGCCCCGGGCTCAGTTCAAGGAGATCCTCGAGAACGCCTACTCCCGGGTCGAGTTCGGCGACGGGCGTTTCGCCCAGGTCGCCGGGTTGCGGGTGACCTACGACGCCACCGGCGTCGGCCAGGTGATCGACGGGACCACCGGAGTGGTGACCACGCCCGGCACGAGGGTGCGTGAGGTGGCGCTGGACGACGGGACGGTCATCGTGACCGGCGGCGTCGTTGTCGACGGCGACCCGATCGATGTGGCCACCATCGACTTCCTCGCCAAGGGCGGCGACCAGTACCCGTACCGGGGCCTGCCGTTCACCACGCTGGGATTCACCTACCAGCAGGCGCTGGCGAACTACCTCGTCGACGGCCTCGGGGGCCAGATCACCGCGGCCGACTACCCGGTCGGCGGCGAGGGACGCATCACCCGCCTCAACTGACACAACCGAGCACCGAAACAGGATGGGCCTCCGGGATCAACCGGGGGCCCATCCCGCGTCCGGGTGGTCATCGGATGGGCTCCTCCCCTAGCCTCGAACCCATGACCGCTCCCTTCACCCCGGGTGAGTTCTTCCCCGAGCACATCGGACTCGAGATCGGCGAGGCCACGGTTGACCGCGTCACCGGGACCCTGGAGGCGTCCGGCAGCCACCACCAGCCCTATGGGGTGGTCCACGGCGGCGTGTACTGCTCGATCGTCGAGACCCTCGCCTCGATCGGAGGCGCCATGTGGGCGATGGAACGGGGCATGGCCGGGGTGGTCGGGGTGTCGAACACCACCGACTTCCTCCGACCCCACATGAACGGTCCACTGTCGGCGGTGGCAACACCCATCCACCGGGGCAGGACCCAGCAGCTGTGGCAGGTGGAGATCACCAACTCGGACGGAAAACTGGTCGCCCGGGGACAGGTCCGCGTCCAGAACCTCACGGAGTTGCCGGGCTGACGGCCGGCTCAAGAACCCCGTCGCCAAAGCAGCTTCCAGGTCTCGGCGCCGAGCAGGAGGAGGAGGCCTGCCAACAACGTGACCCCCCAATCCGAGGCCCCCAGTGGATGGAGGCCCAGCACGGAATCCGAGAGGCCGGGGGCGTAGACGGCCGCAACCTGAAGTGCCAGCACGAACAGGACCATCATGCTCATCACCCGGTTGCCGAACAGGTTCGAACCGACCACCGAACGGTTGTGCGAGCGCACTGCGAACGCCTGGACGATCTGAAGGACCGCCAGAGTGGTGAACAGCATGGTCTGCCAGGCGGGGTCGCCCGACTCGTGATACCAGTAGGCCACGCCGAGGGCGATGGAGCCGATCCAGACACCCGTCGCCACCGTGTGTCGCCCCAGGCCACCGGCGAACACTCCCGCCGTGGGCTCGACCGGATCGCGGGTCATCACGTCGGGCTCGGCCGGTTCCGCCCCGAGGCTGAGGCCGAGAAGACCGTCGGTCATGAGGTTGAGCCACAACAACTGGAGCGGGAGCAGCGCCACCGGGTCGATCGGCACCGTGCCGGTGGCGATGAACGGGAGTGGCCAGATGACCATCGCCATCACCTTCCCGATGTTTCCCGCCACCGCGTAGCTCACGAACCGACGGAGGTTGTCGTAGATCACACGACCCTCCTCCACCGCAGCGACGATGGTTGCGAAGTTGTCATCGCGAAGCACCATGTCGGCGGCTTCCTTGGACACGTCGGTCCCGGGTCATCCGACCACTCGCCGTGGGAGGGCGGGTCATCGGCTGTGGCGGTGCGGGGCCTGGGGGTCGATCGCTCGACGAGAGCTCAAGTCCGACTACCCGCTATCCGGCGAGGCAGATCCCGGTACCTTGTTGTCTTGATCCACGAGACGAGGCGGGAGACCTCTCGGCTCAATTCGCCTTCTGGAGGGAAACACGTGACCGTCGACGCCTGGATCACCACGGCTGTGCTCGTGGGCGCCATCGTCATGTTCAGTCGCGAGAAGTACCCGGCGGCGATCGTCACCCTGGGTGCGGTCATCGCTCTCCATCTGAGCGGTGTCGTCGACCACTCCGGGGCGTTCGGGGGCCTCGCCAACCAGGCACCCATCACCATCGCCGCCCTCTACATCCTGGCGGCCGGAGTGGAAGCGACCGGCGCGCTGACAGGCCTGACCGAGAAGCTGCTCGGCCGCAGCGACAAGCCGAGGGAGCGAACAGAGCTCGCCAGGATCGCCGCCTCATCGGCGGCGGCATCCGCATTCATCGCCAACACACCGCTCGTTGCGATGCTGGCACCACGGATCGAGGCGTGGTGCCGGCAGACGGACCGGTCGGCGTCCCGGTATCTGATGCCGCTCAGCTATGCAGCCGTGCTGGGCGGCGTCATAACGGTGTTGGGCACCTCGACCAACCTCACCCTCAACGGCCTGCTGC
Organism: Acidimicrobiia bacterium; assembly: GCA_050329955.1. Lineage (GTDB taxonomy): Bacteria > Actinomycetota > Acidimicrobiia > Spongiisociales > ZC4RG35 > JAOUGY01. The sequence continues at coordinate 27,923 of JBHJOH010000182.1, forward strand.
AGGACGCCGGCATGGAGCCATTCGGGCTGTTCGAGTTCACCGGCGTCGGCCTCACCGTCGCCGCGGTGGGCGTCATCGTGCTCGTCGTGGTCACGCCCTGGCTGCTCCCGCGACGGGAAGGTTCCCGCCGCAGTGTTCTGGTCGCCGCGCGGGAGTTCACCGTCGAAATGGTGGTGGCGAAGGGCGGACATCTCGATGGCGGAACGGTCGAAGGTGCCGGCCTCCGCCACCTCCAGGGTGTGTTCCTGGTCGAGATCGAACGCCGGGGACGTGTCATCTCCCCCGTCGCCCCGGAGGAGGTGCTGGAGGGCGATGACCGGCTCGTGTTCGCTGGTGATATCAGCCGAGTGGTCGACCTCCAGGGCCGCGACGGGCTCAGCCCCGCCGCCGAGGAGCACTTCACCGATGTCACGGCCGGGCGACGCTTCTACGAAGCGGTGGTGGGACCGGCACTGGTTGGCCAGAACCTCCGCCAGGCCGACTTCCGCAATCGGTTCGGGGCAGCCGTGTTCGCCATCCACCGGGCAGGCGTCCGGCTCACAGGCAAGCTGGGCGACATCGACCTGCGCAACGGTGACGTCCTGATGGTGGTCGCCGACAGCGGCTTCTCCCGCCGCTGGCGTGATCATGAAGGGCTGCTGCTGGTCTCGCCCTACGGTGACAGCGTCCCACTCCGGCGCGACAAGGCCGGCCTCGTGCGGCTCGTCGTAGGCGCGCTCATCCTGGTCGCGGCCACCGGCATTCTCGATCTCACGCAAGCGGCTCTGCTATCCGCAGCGGCGATGGTTGCCTTCGGTGTCCTCTCGTTCGGAGAGGCTCGCGACGCCATCGACATCAACATCGTGCTGCTGGTGGCGCTCAGCTTCGGGTTGGGCGAAGCGGTCGATGTGAGCGGCCTCGACGAGGTGCTGGCGCTCGGGCTCGTCAGCATGTTCTCAGGACTCGGCGACATCGGAATCCTGCTCGGGATCCTGCTCGCCACCATGATCGCCACCGAACTGCTGTCCAACAATGCCGCCGCCATCTTGCTGTTCCCGGTCGGCATGGAAGCTGCGGCCCAAGCCGGCATCGACTTCCGGGCGCTGGCCGTGGCGATTCTGATCGGAGCCTCCTGCTCGTTCCTGACCCCGATCGGCTACCAGACCAACACCCTCGTGTACGGGCTCGGCGGGTACCGATTCGGCGACTTCGCACGGGTGGGGGCGCCGCTCACGCTGGTGACGATCGTCGTGACCATGCTGACGATCCCGATCTTCTTCCCGCTGCGTTGAATGCCCCCGCCGGCGCCGACCGGAGGGGCGGCGTACCGATGCGACACCACCGGACAACGACGATGCCCCACCGGTGATCGGCGGGGGCTTATGACCGTTCACCGTTCACCGTCGCCGCACAACGCAGGACGGGGTTCGTGGTTCAGTCGTGCGTCACACGTCGGACGCCTCTTGAAGCTCGAGGCGCCTCCGTCATGACAATGCCCCCGGCCGGAGCCGGGGGGCATGTCTTCTCTGGACGGTCAACCGTGAACGGTCAACGGTGAACTGGCGTTCTCACTCCGATTCGGCCATCTCCACGGGCGGGACGTCCGGGGTCTCGATGCATTCGAAGGTCAGATCTTCGTTGTCGGAGTCCAGACCCACCAGGATGGTGGAACCGGCCTTGAACTCGCCGAGCAGGAACTTCTCGGACATCGGATCCTCGAGCATCCGTTGGATGGCACGACGCAGCGGCCGCGCCCCCAGCTCGGGGTCGTACCCCTTGGTGCCGAGGTGGCCCTTGGCGTCATCGGTGAGCACCAGGTCGAGACCCTGGGCACCGAGCTGCTTGCGCACCCGAATCAGCATCAGGTCGACGATCGACTTCACCTCGTCGAGCGTGAGCTCGTGGAACACGATGATCTCGTCGATGCGGTTGAGGAACTCGGGGCGGAAATGGCGTTTCAGCTCCTCGTGCACCTTCTCGCGCATCTTGTCGTAGGTGTCGCGTTCGTCGTCGCTGGAGAAGCCGATCGCCTTCTTGCGAATGTCCCGGGTCCCCAGGTTGGACGTCATGATGATGACGGTGTTCTTGAAGTCGACGGTGCGACCCTGAGCATCGGTCAGACGCCCGTCCTCCAGGATCTGGAGCAACGTGTTGAACACGTCGGGGTGGGCCTTCTCGATCTCGTCGAAGAGCACCACCGAGAACGGCTTGCGCCGCACGGCCTCGGTGAGCTGACCACCCTCGTCGTATCCGACGTACCCGGGAGGCGACCCGATCAGCCGGCTGACCGTGTGCTTCTCCATGTACTCGGACATGTCGAGCTGGATGAGCGAGTCCTCATCGCCGAACAGGAAGTCGGCCAGCGACTTGGCGGTCTCGGTCTTGCCCACGCCCGAAGGGCCCAGGAAGATGAACGATCCGGAAGGCCGCTTGGGGTCCTTGAGCCCGGCACGGGTCCGGCGGATGGCCTTGGAAACCGCCACGATGGCGTCGTTCTGACCGATGATCCGCTCGTGGAGCTCGTCTTCCATCTTGATCAGGCGGGCGGTCTCCTCCTCGGTGAGGCGATGCACCGGGATACCCGTCCACTGGGCCAGGACCTGGGCGATCTCTTCTTCGTCGATCACCCATCCGGCATCGCCGCCCTCGTCCTGGAGTCGCTTCTCGACCACGCCACGATCGGACAGCAACGTCCGCTCCTGGTCGCGCAGCTGGGCGGCCCGCTCGTACTGCTGAGCCTGGATCGACTCCTGCTTCTGACGACGAACGTCGGACAACCGGCGGTCGATCTCCTCGAAGTCGGGGTTCGATCCCGAGCGGCTGATTCGCATACGCGAACCGGCTTCGTCGATCAGGTCGATCGCCTTGTCGGGGAGGAAACGATCGGACAGGTAGCGGTCCGCCAGGTTGGCGGCGCTGATGATGGCCTGTTCGGTGAAGCGCACGGAGTGATGGGCCTCGTAGCGGTCCTTGAGACCGAACAGGATCTGGATGGTGTCGGCCACCGTCGGTTCGTCGACCTGCACCGGCTGGAATCGACGCTCGAGTGCCGAGTCTTTCTCGAGATACTTGCGGTACTCCTCGAGGGTGGTGGCACCGACCGTCTGCAGCTCACCACGAGCCAACATCGGCTTGAGGATCGAAGCGGCGTCGATGGCACCTTCGGCGGCACCGGCGCCCACCAGCGTGTGGATCTCATCGATGAAGATGATGATGTCACCGCGGGTCTTGATCTCCTTGAGCACCTTCTTGAGCCGCTCTTCGAAGTCACCTCGGTACCGCGAGCCGGCCACCAGTGCGCCCAGGTCGAGCGTGTAGAGCTTCTTGTTGGCCAGCGTTTCGGGAACCTCGCCGGAGATGATCTTCTGGGCGAGGCCTTCGACGATCGCAGTCTTGCCGACCCCGGGCTCACCGATGAGCACCGGGTTGTTCTTGGTCCGGCGGGACAGGATCTGCATGACCCGCTCGATCTCGCGGGAGCGACCGATCACCGGATCGAGCTTGCGCTCGCGGGCGGCCTGAGTCAGGTTGCGGCCGAACTGGTCGAGGACGGTGGAACCGCCCGCCGCCTGCTCGGAGCGTGACGAGCCGGAGCCCGGGCTGGACCCCGGCGCCGACTGCTCTTCGCTGCCCTGCGGGCCCGACAGCAGCTGGATCACTGTCTGGCGGACCTTCTGCAACTCGGCGCCGAGCTTCTGGAGGACCTGGGCTGCGACGCCCTCTCCCTCACGAATGAGGCCGAGCAGGATGTGCTCGGTCCCGATGTAGTTGTGTCCGAGCTGCAGCGCCTCACGGAGGCTCAGCTCGAGCACCTTCTTGGCGCGAGGGGTGAAGGGGATGTGACCGGTCGGCGCCTGCTGGCCCTGACCGATGATCTCCACCACCTGTTCGCGCACGGCCGAGAGGTTGATACCGAGGCTCTCCAAAGCCTTGGCAGCGATTCCCTCGCCCTCGTTGAGGAGCCCGAGCAGGATGTGCTCGGTTCCGATGTAGTTGTGATTCAGGAGCCGGGCCTCTTCCTGAGCCAGGACGACGACCCGACGGGCCCGGTCTGTGAAACGTTCAAACAAGGCTGGTGCCTCCTCGCAGACTTCCCCGGCTGGCAGGTCGAAGTATACCGCCGAGCCTCACGTACCCCTGAGGGCCCTTCGACTCATCTGAAATCGGTCACCGCGGAGGCGTGCTGAAGGGAAACGTGGGGGTTCGAAGGCAGAACGCAGAACGCAGAACGCAGAACGCCCGGAAGCCTGGACCGAGCATTCAGTGGGGCCGCGACCAGTGGAAGCAGGACGCGGTTGGTCCGGGACCTCCGAACGTGATGGACGGGTGGCGTTGGCCAGGGACGGGAAGCGGCTCCGGAGACGAGATGGTCCGGGGATGCATGGACCTGGTAGCCCGCCCCACGGGCGATTCAGCCGCTCGGGACCCAAGCCAGAATGCCGCCGGCCACCGTCTGCCGGATGGCTCGGGCGTTCTGCGTTCTGCCTTCTGCGTTCTGCATTCGCCGGGCCGACTACCGGCTATCCGGCCTGGTCGGTACCATCTTCACAATGTCGGAACTTCGGGACCTCGTCACTCTGCCGCAGATCTGGGAGCGCATGGAACGCGTCGAGACCCGGCTGTTCGAGGCGACCGTCTCCGAGCACCGGCATCTGACCGAGATCGCCCAGCACCTGCTCAGCGCCGGCGGCAAGCGGTATCGCCCGCTGCTGGCGTTGCTCTGTGCCGAGTTCGGGCCTGAACCCGATGTCCGACCGATCGAGGCGGGTGTCTCGGTCGAGCTGATTCACGTGGGGAGCCTCTATCACGACGACGTGATCGACGAGGCCGACACCCGGCGGGGTGCTTCCTCGGTGAACGCCAACTGGACCAACACGGTGGCGATCCTCGCCGGTGACTTCCTGATGGCGCGGGCTTCGGAAACGGCGGCGTCACGGCTCGACCTCGAGTCAGTGCGTCTGCTGGCGGCGACCTACGCCGAGCTGGTCGAGGGCCAGACCCGCGAGCTGCAGTTCGACTTCGACACCGAACACGGCATCGCCGACTATGAGAAGGTCATCTATCAGAAGACCGCCAGCCTGATCCGCACGTCAGCGCGGCTGGGCGCAATGGCCAGCGGCGCCACCACCGAGGCGATCGAGGCGGTCAGCACCTGGGCGGCGGAAGTGGGCATGGTGTTCCAGATCGCCGACGACGTGCTCGACCTGGTGGCCACCAGTGAGATCCTCGGCAAGCCGGCCGGATCGGACATCCGCGAAGGCAAGTTCACCATGCCGGTGCTGCAGGCGCTCGCCGGCCCAGAAGGCGACCGCGTGCGCAAGCTGCTCGCCCAGCCCCGTCCCTACGACGATGACACCATCGAAGAGATCATCGACATCGTCCGAGACGGTGGCTACGCCGTGGCTGCTCTCGACTCCGCCCGGGCCCGACTCTCGACGGCCGAGGCGGCGCTGGCAGTACTCCCGGCCGTTGAGGCCCGCGCTGTGCTGGGTCGGCTTGGCGACTACCTGGTGGACCGGGTGGCCTCGATCAGTCTCTGAACGCCTGCGGTCGCCGGGTGCGGAAGCGCCCAGCGGTCGCCGGCCCATCGGGAGAAACCACTTCACATGCACCGGAGTCGAGCCGATGCCTTTGACGGAATGGACCCACTCGACGAATTCTTCAGGCAGGCCGTGAACGGTCTGGTCGACCAGCTCGACGACGCCATGGCGACTTTCAAGTCACAGGGCGACGACGGTGATCTTCGACGATTGTGCCACTCCATCAAGGGTTCGGGGGGCAGCTTCGGATTCCCTCTGGTCAGCGTTCTGGCGGCCGCCGCCGAACGGGCCTCGGAGAGCGAAGTCGACGACGCGGTGGCCATGCTGAAAGCGGAACTCAGCACCATCGCAACCGCCGTCCGCCGCAAGCACATCCTCGTGGTCGACGACGACGAGCTGATCAGCCGGCTCCTCAAACACCGACTCGAGGGTCCGGACCGCTCCGTGAGTTCGGCGCGTGATCTGGCCTCCGCACGAAAGCTCCTCGATGAGGAGCGTTTCGACCTCATCATTCTCGACCTGGTCCTGACCGACGGGGACGGTCGTCACCTGCTGGCCGATCTGGCCGAACGAATCACCAGCGCCGGGGTTCCCGTGATCGTGCTGAGCGCCAGCGATGCGTCCGGGCTCCGTACAGAATGCCTCTCGCTTGGTGCCGAAGCGTTCGTCACCAAGCCCTTCGACCCCGACGGCCTTTCGCATCTCGTGAGTACGTTCCTGTCAGCGGACCGGATCGGCATCTCCGAGCGGGCCGAGTTCGTTCGATCCTTCGACACCATGTCGAGTCCCGATGAGCACATCACCGTGGCATCGGTACTGAGTGAGACCCACGGACCCGGTGGCCGCCCCTCCCGCGAACCGGATCCCGAGGTGTTGGAAGAGGTGGAACGCACCATCCGCGGCACGCTCGGCATCGGCACCACCGTGTCGAGATGGGGTGAGGCCGAGCTGGCCATCGTCACCGGCGCCCAGCCCGGTCAGACGGCCGAACTGCTCGACCGGGCCCGCCTCCGACTCCGCACTCAGGGACATCCCACGACCGGTGGAGCACTGGTCAGTATGTCGGCCGGTGTGGTCCACGACGTGTCGCACCGGGGCCTGGCCACCATGATGTCACGGGCACGCAGACTGGCTGGAACCGCCCATGACCGGGGCGGGGACCGGGTGTCGACCGAGTGGCTCCAACCAACCAACGGCCGCGTCCTGCTCGCCGAGGACGACACACTCACCGCGGCGCTCGTGATTCACCGGCTGGAACGAGAAGGATTCACCGTCGACCACTACGGCAACGGCGCGGAGGCTGCCGCCGCCTTCGTCGGCGAGCCATTCGACCTGGTGGTACTCGACGTCCAGATGCCGGGACTCGACGGCTTCGAGGTCCTCACCAGAATCCGGGCCGCCTCCGCCACCAGAGTCCCCGTGGTGATGCTGACCGCGGTCGGCAGCGAACGCGACGTCGTGAAGGGCTTCGAGCTGGGCGCCGACGACTACATCCTCAAACCCTTCTCCCCTGCCGAGTTGACCGTCCGACTCAAGCGGTTCATGCGGGCGGCCTCGTGACGCTCCGCCGCTCCCCCGGCTCACGGCGCGAGACGCGATGATCGAGTTGACAGGACCCTTCCCAGTGCGACACTCCAGACCATGAAATTCGTCGTCTGCGACGATGACCCGGTCATCCGATATCTGCTGGAAGTGGTACTCGCCAAACGCGGCGGCCACGACGTCGTCGCCATCGAACATTCCTCCGATGTCGCCGCCGCCGTCGCCCAGCACGGACCCGACATGGTGCTCCTCGACTTCATGATGCCGGGCCTGACCGGACTGGATGTGGCCGCCGAGCTCGCCTCCGACCCCACCACCTCGGGCACCCCGATCGTATTCCTCACCGGCCGCGCCGACATCGCCGACGAAGAGTTCGCCGACCTCAACGTCATCGGCGTGATCGAAAAACCGTTCGACACCGCCACGCTCGCAACCAGGCTCCAGGAGATGCTCGTCTCGTAGAGCAGACGCAGAAGGCAGAACGCAGAACGCAGAACGCCAGGACCATCATGACATGGCTGCGCTGCAGGTCGGCTGGATCGGCTCCGAGACTGGAGCGACCCCCACCCCGCTGGCCCATGCCTATCCGATGAGCCTCGGATAGCGAAGTGGTGGGCTTGGGTCCACTCGGCGGGTACCCAGCGCAACGGGTCGACAGCCAACGAGCCCGACAATCGGCCACGACTTCTCGACCCCTCATGAGCCGAACAAGTCAGCTGTTCGTTCCGATGGTTGGGCGTTCTGCGTTCTGCCTTCTGCGTTCTGCGTGGGCCACTCTGCGTATCCGCTCTGCCTGCCCCCTCCCTTTTGTGGGAGAGCCTTCTGCCGACAGGCTCTCCGATGGCCGGTCCCGCACTCAGTCAGAACGAGATCGATCGTCTGCTCTCCTCGATGAAGCAGAAGC
>JBHJOH010000183.1:0-17616 GCA_050329955.1 Acidimicrobiia bacterium
ACTCCGTGGCCTGGTGGATGACGATGAACAGGGTCTCGTCGTGATGGTCGGACAGCGGTTCCTGGGCGTCGAGGATCCTGTCGAGTCGGAGGTAGTCGCCATAGTCGTCGACGGTGCGAGAGGTCATGACCCCATGCTGGCAGACCGTCGGAACACCGGTCGTCGGGATCGGCTCGGCGCCGGCTCAGACCTGGGCGCGCTCGGCTACCACCATCACACCCTCGATGTGGGCGGGGGTCATGCCGAGAGCGCTGCCCGACTCGATCAACAGGCCGCGGTGGGCCTCGCCGATGTGGCCCTCCTCAACACATGCCCGGGCCGCCGCCATCAGGAGCGACTCCTTGCCGGCCGGGTCGAGCAGCGTCCCAGCGGCCGTGAGGGCTTCCGCCCGCTGGGGGCCGTTCTGGATCCGGGCATGCGCCACCAGATCCGAGGCACAGTAGGCGGGGGTACCCAGGAAGCTCTCGAGTTCACGAACCGCCGGTTGTTCGGTGGCGGCGGACCCGGCGGCAACGGCTCCCAGTAGCGAACGGGCCGCCACCTCGATCTTGTGTTCCATGGTGGCCGAAGTGGGGTTTCGGAGCGTGGCACGGTCGAACTGGGCATCGCAGGCATCACACTCCACGATGTCTCCGAGGATCTTCAGCGGCAGCACCGGGATGAAGAACACGGTGAAGAAGCGCCGCATCTCCCGCAGGGTGTAGGTGCGGTCGCCGCCCTCGTTGGGGCAGTAGAACTTCCCTGCCTCCATGGGCCGGGAGCGCACGGTGATACCGAAGATGAGGAGCATGTGTCCTCATCGTACGGCGCTCTGTGCCCTACACCGGCCGTGACCGGGTGTGGCGTGCGCAGCCACTCCGCTGCGCACGCCCGGCCGACGTTCAGCCTTGTGAGGAGTCGTCAGTCATCTCCTCCTCAGACATCTCCTCGTCAGACATCTCCTCGTCCGACATCTCCTCGTCCGACATCTCCTCGTCCGACATCGAGTCGTCGTGGACGGTGGTCTCGGTCACGCCGGGAGCCACGGTCACCGGGGTGGTGTCGGCCTCTTCGCCCGCCCCACATGCCGCCAACGTCATCAGGGCAGCCACCAGTAGGTACTTCTTCACTCGTTGTCTCCTCGTTCGGGTAGATAGACAGCGTCACCGCCAGAACTGACAGAGATCCGACAGAACGCGAACGAATCCAGAAACACCGCACCCGGAGCAGCCGCAACCTGGGTGGAGTCAGGTGACGGCGTTCCGGATGGCGTAGCGGGGTTGGCGCCAACTCTCGGTTCGGATCACGTCGACCAGCACATCGACCGCGTCCCACACATCCACGTGACGAACGTAGAGCGGGGCGAACCCGAAGCGGGCGACGTCGGGGGTTCGGAAGTCGCCGATGACTCCCCGGTCGATCAACGCCTGCACAACCCGGTAGGCGTCGGGATGGCGCAGACTCACCTGGCTGCCGCGCAGCTGCGGTTCCCGTGGAGTGGCGAGCTCGAACACGCCGGGGAGGCGATCGTCGATCAGCGAGATGAACAGGTCGGTGAGCGCTACCGACTTGGATCGCACCGCTGCCATGTCGAGGCCGTCGAAGACTCCGAGGGCCTCGTCGAGGGCCACCATCGACAACACGTGCGGGGTACCCACCCGGGCCCGGTCGATCCCATCGGCGGGGTGGAACTCGAGATCGAAGTCGAACGGGCGGGAGTGACCGAACCAGCCGCGGATCGGGTTGGCAAACCCGTCCTGCAGCCGGGGAGCGACGTACACGAATGCCGGCGCTCCGGGGCCACCGTTGAGGTACTTGTATCCGCAGCCGACCGCCAGATCGACCTCGCATCCCGCCAGGTCGACCGCAAACGCCCCGGCCGAGTGCGCCAGGTCCCACACCACGATTGCGCCCGCTTGGTGAGCCCGTCGGGTGAGTTCGGCCATGTCGTGACGACGACCGGTGCGGTAGTCCACCTGGGTGAGCGCCATCACCGCGACATCTGCTCGGATCGAGTCGACCACCCGCTCGGGTTCGGCGACCTCCAGCTCGAGACCCATCTGGGCGGCGACCCCGCTCATCACGTAGATGTCGGTGGGAAAATTGCCGGCATCGGTCAGGACCACCCGCCGACCGGGACGCATTGCCGCCGCCGCCATCATCACCTTGTACAGGTTCACCGACGTGGACTCGCACACCACCACCGACCCCGGCTCCGCTCCGATGAGCTTGGCGAGGCGATCACCCACCGTCCGCGGGAGCGAAGCCCAGCCGGCCGTGTTCCACGAGCGGATCAGGTGCTCCCCCCACTCATGGGTCACCGTGTGCGCCAGCCGCTCCGGCACCGAGCGGGGAAGCGCACCCAGCGAGTTCCCGTCGAGGTAGATGACACCAGCGGGAAGTGCGAAGCTGTCGCGCACCGGCGCCAGCGGGTCCTTGGCGTCCATCTGTCCGCACTGTTGGCGCTCGATCAGCATGTACCAATCATGACAGGAGGCCCGGGCGAACGCCTCACTCCGACAGGTCGATGGAACCGAGGTCGCCCAGAACGTGCTGGGCGTACTCACCGCCGTCGTCGTTGCCTTCGACCATGGCCGCCACCAGTCGTGACTGGGCCAGACCGGCCACCGCCCCCGCCGCCAACACCACCAACGCACCGAGCAGGGCCGCCGTCGGCGGGCCTATGTCGTAGACCGGTCCGGCCGCCGCCCACAACAGGGCCGTGGCCGGCAGCCACACCGCCAGGTTGACCAAAGCCCACCGCAAGGGACGGACCACCCACTCACGCAGCGCCCAGGACTGCATCAGGCCCACGACCAGCCCGAACCCGAGCCCCAGCACCACCACCGAGATGGGCGAGAGCCACCAGCCCGGTTCGGCCGCCAGGGCCAGATCGGGGGAAAGACCCGGGACCGGCAGCGCCACCAGCAGCCAGATGAGCGCGCAACCGACCCCGGTGCGTGTCACCCAGGAGTCGAGCTTGAGGAACGGGAGGATGTCACGGAGCACGCGGTGCTGAAGGACTCCGAAGGCAGCGCCACCCGTCAGAGTGAACACCACCGTCGAGGAGACAACCCCGAACCACCCCGCCTCGAACAGGCGGAGCAGAGCTGCTGACGCCCCACCACCGATCGCCATCGTGGCGAGAGCCGCGATGGCATCGGCGAGTGTCCAGTCGCGCCACATCGGGCCGACCCAATTCTTCACTCTGAACGCCTCCGAATATGCCCCGTACCCCCAATCACCACGGTACACCACGCGATGCCCCTATGAGCCACAGGCAGGGCATCACCCGTCTCGGAACACCAGCTCCCCGTCGACGTCGTCAACCACCACCGCATCACCGTCGGTATAGGTTCCGTCGAGCATCATGATCGCCAGCTGGTCGGCCAGCTTGCGCTGGATCACCCGCTTGAGCGGTCGGGCGCCGTAGGTCGGGTCGAAGCCCAGCTCGGCCAGCAGGTCCATGGCAGCCGGCGTCACCGTCAACTCGATCCTGCGATCGGCGAGACGGCGGCGCAGCGACTCGAGCTGGATCTCCACGATCGAACGCAGCTGTTCCCGGGTGAGCCGGCGGAACACGATGATGTCATCGACCCGGTTGAGGAACTCGGGGCGGAAGTGACCTCGCACCGCCCCCATCACCCGCTCCTCCACCACCTCCTCGGGGAGGTCCGGAGCGATGAACTCCGACCCCAGATTGGAGGTCATCACCAGCACCGAACTGGCGAAGTCGACCGTTCGCCCGTGCCCATCGGTGAGGCGTCCGTCGTCGAGCAGTTGCAGCAACACGTTGAACACGTCGGGGTGGGCCTTCTCCACCTCGTCGAGGAGTATCACCGAGTACGGCCTGCGACGGACCGCCTCGGTGAGCTGGCCGCCCTCGTCGTAGCCGACATACCCGGGAGGCGCCCCGATCAGGCGGCTCACCGAGTGCTTCTCCATGTACTCGGACATGTCGATCCGGACCATGGCCCGCTCGTCGTCGAACAGGAACTCGGCGAGCGCCCGGGCCAGCTCGGTCTTGCCCACCCCGGTGGGGCCGAGGAACAGGAACGAACCGATGGGCCGGTGCGGATCCGACAGCCCGGCCCGGCTGCGGCGCACGGCGTTGGCCACCGATGCAACCGCCCGTTCCTGCCCCACCACCCGCTGGTGCAGATGATCTTCCAACCGGACCAGCTTCTCCATCTCGCCCTGCATGAGCCGGGTGACGGGGACGCCGGTCCACCGCGACACCACCTCGGCGACGTCCTGGTCGCTGACCTCCTCGGACAGCATGCGCCCTTCGGCGTGCAGCTTCTCGAGCTCTTCCTGACGATGACCCAGACCACGCTCGAGTTCGACCAGCCTGCCGTAGCGGAGTTCGGCGGCCCGTTGCAGGTCGCCGGCGCGTTCGGCCCGCTCGGCGTCGGCCCGGGCCGACTCGATTTGCTCCTTGGACTCCCGGATGGCGGAGATGGCCTGCTTCTCGAGATTCCACCGCACCGAGAGGGCATCGATCTGCTCGTTGGTGTCGGCCAGCTCGGCCTCCAGCTTGGACAGACGCTCCAGGGAGGCCGAGTCGGACTCCTTGCGCAACGCCTCGCGTTCGATCTCGAGCTGGATGCGCCGTCGGGTCAGCTCGTCGATCTCCTCGGGCATCGAGTCGATCTCGATGCGAAGCCGGCTGGCAGCCTCGTCGATCAGGTCGATCGCCTTGTCGGGCAACTGCCGACCGGTTATGTAGCGGTCGGACAGCACCGCGGCCGCCACCAGGGCGGAGTCGGTGATGCGAACTCCGTGATGAACCTCGTAGCGCTCCTTCAGACCGCGCAGGATGCCGATGGCGTCCTCGACGTCGGGTTGCTCGACCAGCACCGGCTGGAACCGGCGCTCCAGGGCGGCGTCCTTTTCGATGTACTTGCGGAACTCGTCGAGGGTGGTGGCGCCGATCATGCGCAGCTCACCCCGGGCCAGCAGCGGCTTCAGCATGTTCGAGGCGTCCATTCCACCCTCGGCGGCACCGGCGCCCACCATGGTGTGCATCTCGTCGATGAAGGTGATGATGCGGCCCTCGGCGCCCTTGATCTCGGCCAGCACCGCCTTGAGCCGCTCCTCGAACTCGCCGCGGTACTTGGCGCCGGCGACCATCGCACTCAGGTCGAGGGCGATCAGCTTCTTCTCCTTGAGGCCCTCGGGGACGTCGCCGTCGGCGATGCGGCGGGCCAGGCCCTCCACGATGGCGGTCTTGCCCACGCCGGGTTCGCCGATGAGCACCGGGTTGTTCTTGGTCCGCCGCGACAGCACCTGGATGACCCGGCGGATCTCCTCGTCACGACCGATCACGGGGTCGAGCTTGCCCTGCTGGGCCATGGCGGTGAGATCACGGCCGTACTGCTCGAGCGCCTGGAAGGTGGCCTCCGGGTCGGCGCTGGTGACCCGCTGGTTGCCGCGCACCGCCTTGAGTGCCTCGAGGATGCGGACGGTGGTGATGCCCAGTTCGTTGAGGGCGCGCCCCGCCGGATCGGCCGACTCGGCCAGCGAGAGGATGAGATGCTCCACCGAGATGTAGTCGTCCTTGAGCTCGTTACGGCGGGCGTCCGCCTGCTCGAGCACCCGAGCCAGGTCGGGTGTCATCTGCGGCTCCGAACCGCCGTACACCTGTGGCAGCTTGGTGAGGATCGCCTCCGACGCACTCCGCACCGCCGCCGGCGTCACGTCGAGCGCCTGCAGCAACGGGAAGACGATCCCGTCGGTCTGAGCCGTGAGGGCCCGCATCAGGTGAGCGGGAAAGATCCCGGAGTGGTTGCGCGCCGTCGCCTGATCACGGGCCGCCACCAGCGCCTGCTGTGACTTGGTGGTGAGTTTCGAGAGATCCATGATTCAGTCACCTCTGTCGATAAATCTAAGTGTGATTGTATCAAGTTTGGCGAGAGGTCAAGTATTCCCGAGCGACGAGCGACGAGCGACGAGCGACGAGCGACGTCTGGCTGGCCGCTACAGGACTCGACTGATCCGGCGGTTGAGGGCGTCGAGTACGGCTTTGGCGGTGGCGGAGGCGGGGTCGCCTTCGCGGATCAGGGCGGAGCCGATCAGGTAGTCGCTCCAGCCCACTTCGCGCACCTGGACGAGGGCGATCTTGACCGGGCCCAGGTCGCTGGTTCCGACCGCGGTGAGGTCGTAGCGGGCGCGTCCGGCCGACATCGCCTCGACGGCGCGCAGGGTGGCCTCGCCGACCAGGCGGGCTCGCTGGGTGGTGTCCGAAGGACCTTCGGCGTGGCCCTCGTACATCTCCTCGGCCCATCCCAGGGTGACGACCACCGAGACGCGGTCGGCTTCGAGCCGCTGGTCGATGGTTCCAAGGAATGGGCGTTCTTCGAACATCACGTGGCGAGCCTAGACGACGACGCCACGGCGTCGATAGGCGGCGGGGGTTTCAAGTTGGTAGGTTCTCCCACGCACGTGTGAGAGAGACCACAGGAGGAATCGTGCTGAAAGAGTTCAAAGAGTTCATCAACAAGGGAAGCCTGGTTGACGTAGCGGTGGCGTTCGTGATCGGCCTGGCGTTCGCCGCGGTCATCTCGTCGTTCACCGAAGGCGTGGTGACGCCCCTGATCGGGAAGATCTTCTCGGTCGAGGGCCTCGACACCTACGTGGTGGCCGGCGACGTTAAGATCGGCGCATTCCTGGCGGCGTTCATCAACTTCGTCGTGGTCGCCTTCGTCATGTTCCTGGTCGTCAAGGCCTACAACAGGATGAAGGCACCGGCCGAGGCGGCAGCCGCCGAGCCCACCGAGGATGTTCTGCTGCTCCGAGAGATCCGCGACTCGCTCAGGAAGTGAGCAATGGTGCCGTCCCAGCGGCGCTTCGGTTCGAAGCGACAGAGGCCCGGTCGTCACGACGGGGCCTCTGTCGCGTGCCGCCAGTCACACCGAACCCAGCAGGAACGCCACGATCCAGTCCGCCAACCGGGCGGTGTCGGGCGGCGTCCCCAGCGTCTCCATTCCCGCGTCGACCACCTCGTCAGGAATGAGTACGCCACGACGGGCCTCCATCAGCGCCCGGCTGTAGGCGGGAACGAACTCGGGGTGGCCCTGGATCCCCAGCATGCGATCACCGACCCGCATGATCGACACCGGACAGTGGTCGTTGCCCCCCAGTACCTCGGCGCCGGGGGGAGGTTCCACCACCTGATCGGCGTGACTGTTGAGCGCCGCGTACACCGGCGGGGTATCGCCCATCCAGGGCTCGTACCCGTCCAACAGAACCGACTTCACGCCCACCCCCCACCCGCGCTCGGAGCGGAGCACCCGCCCGCCCAGTGCGTGGGCCAGCATCTGGTGGCCGAAGCAGACACCGACGAAGGGACGGCCCTTGTCGGCGGCAGCCCTCACCAGCTCGGCGAATCGGACGATCCAATCTTCGTCCTCGTACACCGACCGCCTGGAACCGGTGGTGATCCACCCGTCGCACTCGCCCAGCGACTCGGGGAACCCGCCTGCGGTCAGGTCGTACGTAACCAGTTCCACACCGGGGTACTCACCGAACAGCCCCACGAACATGTCGGGATAATCCCCGGCGATGTCGGCGAACTCCGGGAGCACGTGGTCGCACGCCAGGATACCGACCCGGAGCCGGACCGCGGCCCGGTCGATCCCGACCGGCGGGCCGGGCGCAGCACTCGACACCATCAGTCCTCCGCGATGAACACGGTCTTGTACTCGGAGTAGTGCTCGAGGGCGGCCATCCCCTGTTCGCGTCCGATCCCCGAGTGCTTCATCCCACCGAACGGCGCCTCGATGTGGGCCGACGACGACGAGTTGATCGACAACATGCCGGTCTCAACCCCGCGGGCCACCCGCAACGCCCGACCGATGTCACGGGTCCAGATCGACCCGGACAGCCCATACACGGAGTCGTTGGCGAGCCGGATCCCCTCGGCTTCCCCGTCGAAGGGAACGAAGGCCACCACCGGGCCGAAGATCTCCTCCTGGGCGATTCGCATGTCGGCCGTCACGTCGACGTAAATCGCAGGGGTGAGGTAATTGCCGGGCGAGTCGAGGCGTTCACCACCGCACACCCGTCGGGCACCTTCGGCATCCCCGATCTGGAGACATCGCTCGACACTGTCCCGATGAGCGGAAGTGATGAGCGGGCCCATCTCGGTACCTTCGTCGGCCGGGTCACCCATCCTCACCTCGGAAGCCCGGGCGGCAAAACGCTCGACGAACTCGTCGAACACCGGCCGTTCCACCAGCATCCGGCTGCGGGCGCAACAGTCCTGACCGGCGTTGTCGTACACCGACCAGAACGACGACTCCATGCAGGCGTCGAGGTCGGCGTCGGCGAACACCACATTGGCCGACTTCCCGCCGAGCTCCAGCGAAACCCGCTTGATGCCGTCGGCCGCCTGTTTCATGACCCGGGTCCCGATCTCGGTTGAACCCGTGAACGAGATCTTGGACACCAACGGATGGCTGACGAGGGCGTCTCCCGCCACCGAACCCTTCCCGGTGACGACGGTGAACACCCCCTCGGGCAGGCCGGCCTCGAGGGCGATCGCCTGCAGAGCCAACGCCGTGAGCGGAGTCACCTCGGCGGGCTTGACCACCACGGAGTTGCCCATGGCGAGCGCCGGCGCCACCTTCCAGCCCAGGATGACCATCGGGAAGTTCCACGGCGTGATGGCGGCACATACTCCGATCGGCTCGCGGAAGGTGAGCAGCGTGCCCCGGGCGTTGCCGGGAATGGTCTGGCCGGTGAACTTGTCGACCGCACCGGCGTAGTAGTCGAAGGTGGTGGCGACGGCGCCCACCTCTCCCCTCGCCGCCGAGATCGGCTTGCCGGTGTTGGCCGATTCGAGGCGAGCGAGCGACTTCTGGTCCCGGCGGATGATGTCGGCGATACGGCGCAGCACGTCGCGGCGCTCCCGAACCGTGGCCCGGCGCCACACCCCCTCGACGAAGCGGGCGTGCGCCCGGGTGACGGCGGCATCGACATCGGCCGGCGTTGCCTGCGGCACCTCGCCGATGACGTCCTGATTCGCCGGGTTGACGACCGCGGTGGCGGTCATACCGTTCTCCTGTGTGCAAAACCGGACGCAATGCGTCCTCTGGTCCACACGGTGATCATTCCGGGGTCACATAGGCGGCCGTGAGCCCGCCGTCGACCATGAACTCGGTGCCGGTGACG
This sequence comes from Acidimicrobiia bacterium, assembly GCA_050329955.1. Taxonomy (GTDB): domain Bacteria; phylum Actinomycetota; class Acidimicrobiia; order Spongiisociales; family ZC4RG35; genus JAOUGY01. Next base: position 9,154 of record JBHJOH010000183.1, read on the forward strand.
AACGACGACTCGTCCGACGCCAGGAACAAGGCTCCCTTGGCCATCTCGGCCGCCTCGCCGAAGCGGCCCATCGGGATGTGCACCAGGCGACGCTGCTTCTTCTCGGGGGTGTCGAGGTACTTCATGAGCAGCGGCGTGTTGAGCGGCCCCGGACAGAGGGCGTTGACCCTGATCCCTTCGCGGGCATGCACCACCGCCAACTCGCGGGTCATGGCCAGCACCGCCCCCTTGGAGGCGGTGTAGGCGAGCTGAGGGGTGGCGGCGCCGAGGATGGCCACGAACGACGCCGTGTTGATGATCGAACCGCCGCCGGCCCGCTTCAGCGCCGGGATGCCGTACTTGCAGCCGAAGAACACCCCCTTCACATTGATGTCGAAGGTGAGGTCCCACACCTCTTCGGTGGTGGTGACGGCGTTGTCATCGTCGGCGTGGCTGATACCGGCGTTGTTGAACATCACGTCGAGTCTCCCGTAGCGCTCCTCGGCGGCGGCAACCATCGCCTCGTTGTCGGCCGCGTTGGAGACGTCCGCCCGGAACACCGCTGCGGTGCCACCCGCCTCGACCACCCGGGCGACGGTGGCCGCCACCGCCTCCTCGTTCACGTCTACCGCCAGCACCGCCGCACCCTCGGCGGCGAACAGCAGCGTCGTCTCGAGCCCGATGCCCGAACCGGCGCCGGTGATGAGCGCCACCTTGCCTTCCAGTCTCATGCCACAACTCCCATGGTCAGATCCGTTCGAAGTACCGGGCACGTTCCCAGTCCGTCACCGAGTTGTCGAAAGCGGCCTGCTCCACCCGCAGGAACTGGGTGTAGTGCTCGCGCACCTGCACCCCGAAGGCCTCCGCCACGAACTCGCTGCCGGCGAACAACTCGGTCGCCTCGCGCAGCGTGTAGGGGACGCGTGGGAGATGCTGGGCCTGGTACACGTCACCCTCGAACACATCAGGCGGCTCGGTCCGGTTGCGGATCCCATCCATCCCGGCCGCCAGCACCGCCGCGTAGGCCAGGTAGGGGTTGGCATCGGCCCCGGGGACACGGCACTCGATCCGCAGGCTCCGTCCCTCTCCCACCACCCGGAACCCGGCGGTGCGGTTGTCGTAGCTCCAGGCGATCCGGGTGGGTGCCCACGACCCGTCCTGGTACCGCTTGTACGAGTTCACGGTGGGAGCGAAGAACGGCATCAGCTCGGGGATGCGTTGCATCCACCCGCCCAGGAACCACCGGAACACGTCGGTTCCGTCGACGGGGCCGAACCGCTCATCGCCGGGGAAGGCCGGCTCGTCGCCCGACCAGAGGCTGACGTGAAGGTGACAACTCGAGCCGGCCTCGGTGATGTCGGGCTTGGCCATGAAGGTGATGCTGACGCCGAGGGCGTCGGCGATCTCCTTCATCGCCAGCTTCATGATGGTGTGACGATCGGCCATGGTGAGCACGTCGGTGTAGCGCACGTTCATCTCGTGCTGACCCCGACCCCACTCGCCTTTGGAGTTCTCGACCGGGATGCCCGAACGCGACAGGTGACGACGCACCTCGGCGTTGTAGAACTCTTCGCGGGTGCCCTGCAACAGGTGATAGTCCTCGATGTACCAACCGACCGACCGCATGTTCTGGTACTTCTTCTCGGCCAGCTCCCGGTAGGAATCCTCGTACAGGTAGTACTCGAGCTCGGAAGCGCCCTTTGCCGTGTATCCGAGGCCGGCGGCCAACTCGAGCTGGCGCTTCAGGATCGAGCGCGGTCCCACGTGGACCAGGGCGTGGCTCTTGGGGTCATGCAGGTCACACAGCACGAAGGCGCTACGGTCGAGCCAGCTCGCCACCCGCATGGTGCTGAGGTCGGGGACCATGTGGAAGTCGCCGTAGCCGAGCTCCCAGTTGGCGTAGCGGTACCCGGGGACCGGCTCCATCTCCATGTCGACGGTGAGCAGGTAGTCACAACCGTGGGTCCCATGGTCGTACACCTCGTCGACGAAGTGCTGGGCGTCGAAGCGTTTGCCGTGGACCCGCCCGTAGTGATCGGTGAAGGCGACCACCACCGTGTCGATGGCGTCGGCCGCCACCTTCTCCCGTAGCTCGGCCATGGCGAGCATGCCTCGAACAGTCATCGATCCTCCTTCATGCACGGAGCCTCCCGACCGTCGGTCAGGAGGCTCCGGTGTGGTCGTCTCGGAGCTAACGCAGCTCTCGTTCGGCCTCCACCCTGAGGGCGTACTCCTCCTCGGGGGCCTGGGCGACGAGCCGGTGGCGGCTCCCGAACCAGTAGTACACGAACATGAGGCCCACGAAGATGGCGGTGCCCACGACACCGGGACGGTTGCCTGCAATGGCCATGGTGGCTATCAGCGAGATGACGGCCAGAACCAGTCCCACCGCAGCGCCGGGAACTCCCAGCGGGCTCTGATAGGGACGTTCCAGATCGGGGCGCTTCTTCTTCAGCACGATGTAGGTCCACATCACCAAGGCGTAGCTGATGGTGGCGCCGAACACCGCCATGGTCAGCAAGGCCGCACCGACCGCTCCTTCGCCGAAGAACTGGATCACCAGGGCGATGGCGAATCCGACCACCGCCCCCAGCAGCAGCGCCCGGTGGGGAGTCTTGCGCTTCGACGTGACCGAGATCCAGCGCGGGATGTAGCCGGAGCGGGAAGCCGCGAACAGGACCCGCCCGTAGGCGTACATGATGGCGTGGAAGCTGGCCACGAGGCCGGTGAGGGCGATGAGGGTGAGGAAGGTTCCCACGCCACTGCCATCACCGAAGGCTGCCCGGAAACCGACCTCGAGCGGTGCGGCAGCTTCTCCGATCTCCAGCGCTCCGCCGCCGACCCCGGTGTTGAGCACCAGCGTCAGGACCGAGGCAACCAGCAGTGTGCCGATCCCGTAGATGAGGGCCTTGGGCATGTCGCGGGCCACGTCGTGGGACTCCTCGGAAGCGAGCGGGAGTTGCTCGATCGCCAGGTAGAACCAGATGGCGAACGGGAGGGCGGCAAAGATGCCGTAGAAGCCGTTGGGAAGGAACGTCGAAGCGCCGGCCCGGGCCGAGTCGACCGGGATGTTGTTGAGCAATGCCGGATCGAAAGCACCGGTGGCCAGCACCGAGACGTAGAAGGCGATGAGCACCGCCAGCGACGCCACCGTCACCACCAGTGACACCTTGAGGCTCAGCTCAGAGCCCCAGATGTTGATGGCCAGGAAGATGCCGTAGAACACCACCCACCACACGATGTTGGCGCCGGCCTCCCCGAACACCCCGGACAGGTCGACGAGGGCGTTGGCGTAGCCCGACACACCCACCACGATCACGGCGGGCGTGATGACGTACTCCACCATGTCGGTGATCGAGTTGAAGTAGGCCATCCCCGGCCCGAAGGCGTTGCGGGTGAACCCGTAGAAGCCACCGGCGGTGGGGAGCGCCGTCGACATCTCGGCGATCGACAACACCATGGCGACGTACATGATGGCGATGAAGAAGGTGGCGATGAGCAGACCGCCGAACCCGCCGGCGGCGAGGCCGAAGTTCCACCCGAAGAAGTCACCCGAGATGACCGCTCCCACCCCGAGCGCCCACAACAGCACCCATCCGGCACTCTTCTTCAGCTGACGCTGTTCGAGGTAGGACTGATCGACCTGTTGGTAGGTCGCACCCTTGACCCGTAGGTCTTTCTCCGAAGACATCCTGTCCTCCTGGCCTTGTCGGGCATCCGTTCCAGGTGACGGCGGCCCGCCACCGGCGCGACGTTAGGCAACACATTCACACGCGTGCATCGGATTCTGGACAATTCGTTACGCAGAATCGTTTCTGTACGAAGTCGGTATCATTTCGTACAAGCTGCTCGACCGCCCGGGGAAACCGCACGCACATGACCGTTGCCCAGCTCATCCACGACACGCTCGACGCCATGACCCCGGGCGAGCGGCGCGCCGCCCGGGCCCTGCTCGCCCGTTATCCCCTGCTCGGTCTCCGCACCGTGGCCGACTTCGCAACCGAGGCGGGGGTGAGCTCGCCCACCGTGCTGCGGTTCGTCGATCGAATCGGGTTCACCAACTACGCCGGCCTCCAGAACGCCCTCCACGACGAACTCGCCGAACAGTTCAAGTCGCCGCTGGCCAAAGCCTCGACGGCAGGATCCGGACCGCTAGACGCCATCTCGACTGCGGTGGTCGCCAACATCCAGGCCACCATCGGGTCGATTCCGGCGTCGGAGCTGACGGCGGTGGTCGAGTTGCTGGTCGACTCCCGCCACCCGGTCTTCATCACCGGCGGGCGGTTCACCGATGCCCTCGCCCGCTACATGGCCACCCATCTCAGACTCATCCGGCCCGGCGTCCACCACCTCGACCGGGCTGCCGACGCCAGACGCGATCAACTGCTGGACATGCCCAAGGGCACCCGGCTGGTGTGCTTCGACATCCGTCGCTACGACGCCGACCTCGCCGAGTTCGTGGCGGCGGCGGTGACGCGCGGAGTCGCGATCGTGCTGGTGACGGACCAGTGGATGTCGCCGGTGGCGCTACAGGCAGATCACGTGCTCACCTCCCACATCGAGGTTCCGTCGATCTGGGACTCCAACGCGGCGCTGATGACGGTGGTCGAGGTGATCCTGGCCGGCGTGACCCGGGGCTCGTGGGACTCGACCACCGATCGGCTCCACACCCTCGAGGAGCTGCGAGCAGATCCGTCCGGAGGTCAACGTCGACGTCGCCCATCCGATCTGGCCCCGTAGGCCCTGAGCGCGGTGACGGTGAGCGGTTCGAGCGCAGCCAGCTTCGTTGCGACGATCACGAACAACTGGGCGGTGACGAAGGCGTCGGCCAAGGCGTCGTGACTCAGCTCGGGGGGGACCCCGAACCTGCGGGCGGTGTCGCCCAGCTCGTCGGTTCGGGCGGGCGACGGCCGGCAACCCGTTCGTTCGTCGAATCGCACCGTCAGATGCCGGACGTCGACCATGCGACGCCCCCACCTTCGTCCGCTCCCTCCGCACACCGTGGGGAGGAAGGCCGACTCCACCCACGCCGTCCACACCACAATCGGATCTTCACCCAGTGCCGACGCCAACATCGGCGCCACCTCCGCCGGGGACCGGCCCGAGCCCACATCGCTCGGCAGCATCCGATGAATACGGATCGACTCGGCACCGGGTCGGACTCCGGGGTCGACCACGAATTCCAGCGACCCGGCCAGATCCACCCGGCCCGCCATCACCGGGACCAACCCGACCGAGATGACTCGGTCGCGTCCCGGGTCGAGTCCGGTGGTTTCGAAGTCGAGGGCGGCGTAACGAACCGACCGCCAGTCGGCGCTCATCGCGCCCGCACCCGCGGCGCCAACTCCTCGGCCAGGGAACGCTGAGCGTCACGAACAACCCGGAAGGCGTCACGCAGCGAGCGTCGCTCGATCGGCGACAGTGCGGCCGGATCGATCAGGTCATCAGGCATTTCGCCTGCCACGAACCGCTCCGTCTGATGGACGAGTCGCAGATCGCGCATCAGGGCGTGCGCTTCGCGCAGCGCCTCCGCCGTCTCGGGGTCGAGCGAGCCGGCCCGCGCCGCGCCATCGAGTCGACGGGGGGTAGACACGGCCCGCACGCCCCCGCGCAGGGCGTGAAGCCGGGCCATCTCGGTGATCGGGTGGAGCCCGCCGCGCTTGATGTCGAGCGTGCCGTGCTCTCCGTTGGAGCTGACGATGAGGTTCCCCAGGAACCCGATCGGCACATCCATGGCCACGATCAGCTGGCCGAGACGGGCCTGGAATCGGGGGGAAGCGGCGGCCCGCTCGACGGCGTCGACGAACAGCGCTTCGAGGTCGAGGTCGCCCGCCACCACGCGGGCATCGAACACGATCCCTGTGAGGAACGTGGCCTTGGCCTCCGGAACCTCCATCCATTCTTCGATCCGCCGGCGCCACCAGGCGAGAGGGCCCCGCCAGCCCTCCTCGCTGGCCATGACCTTGGACTCACAGCGTGGGATTCCGGCTGCAGCCAGGCCGTCGACCACGAACTCGGCGAGCCGCCGGTAGTAGTCGTCGTGTTCTGCGTCGGTGTCGGCGTCGGTGTCGGCGTACACCAGGGCATGATCCTGATCGGTGTGCAACGCCTGCTCCCGGCGTCCTCCAGAACCCAGCGCCAACCAGCCGTAAGGTCCAGGCGCGGACCCCAGTTCGGTCTCGCCGAGGGTGAGCAACCTCATCACGAGGGCGTCGACCAGGGTTGCCATCACCACGCCGACGTGAGCCGCGTCGACCCCTGCCCGAACGAGCGGGAGTACGGCGGTCGGTATGCGTCGTCCCGCCTCCACCGCTCCGGTCAGGTCGACTGCACGCTCGATATCGGATCGCAACCGGAATGCGTCGCGCCGCTGGTGCCCCAGCAGATCGAGATCGGTGAGCATGCCGACCACGGCGCCATCGGCCACCACCGGGAGGTGGTGCACACCGAGCGACAACATCGACACCAGCGCCCGGTCGAGCGACTCGTCGGCCGACACGGTGCGGGCCGGGGTGGTGGCGATCTGTCCGGCCGGTGTGGTGCCGGCCAACCCTTCGGCGACCACTCGCGCCCGCATGTCCCGATCGGTGATGATGCCGACCCGGCCACCGCCGGTCACCACCGCCGCGGTGGCCCCGACTTCGGTGAGCCGACGCGCCACATCGGCCACCGCGGTCTCGACCGTCACCGAAACAAGCGGCCCCGCCGCCACCTCGGCGACGGTCGAGGCCACGGCTAGTGGTTGGGGACCCTCGGACCGTGGCCGATCGCGTAGCGAGACGGTGAGGAACCGCATCCCTGACGGGTGCGAGAACACCGCCCGGGCATGCTCGCCATCGATGAGGTAACAGAGCGTCTCTTCTGCCGATCTCACCCCCAGCGCCGGTGCCACTCCTGACAACAGGCTCGGAAACCCGAACAGGTCACCTTCCGTCAGGATGTCGACGATCCGCTCCCCGTCGAGCATCTCCACCGATCCGCGGCGGATCACGTGGACAAACTCCGGCACCGGCCCGCCCTGTTCGATGATGAGCACTCCCCGGTCGAAGAACTCGACCTGGATCGAGCCGGCGATGTCGGCCACGACGTCGGCGTCCAGCCCCCGGAATGGGACGTGCTCAGCCAGGAAGCGGCCGACATCGAGCACGGCTCAACCGTTCATTCGGGGGTCCTGGCGTCCCAGCGGGGATCGAGCATGCGCAGGAACTCGGCGCAGCGCACCTCCTCATCGGTCTCGCCGATGACGCCGGCCGTCCGCGCCAGCCCGTCGAGGCAGCGCAGGAATCCGCGGTTCGAAGGGTGCTCCCAACGGACGTATCCCGAACCCTTCCACCCGTTCTTGCGGAGGAAGTCGAGCCCGCGGTGGTAGCCGATCCGGAAGTAGGCATAGGCCTCGACGGTGTCTGCCTGGTCGGCACCCGCCGCTTCGGTCAGGTCGCCGAGCGCGGCCCACGCATCCAGCGACGTGGGCCTCGCCGCCACCACCGCAGCCACCGCCTCGCGGGTGGTTGCACGCCCGAGGGCAGCCACCACTTCGGGATCGGGATCGGGAAGGACGGTCTCGGGGGGGCCCGAGGGGGTGAGGGTGACGTCGGCCATATCCGGAACATAGCCGCCGAGTAGGGTCGGAGGGGTAGCCGCCGTCGACTGGCGATCGGGTACGGGTTGACTATCGGACACGGTCGACTATCTTGTATTTCATGGTAGTTGGCAGTGGCGCAGACCGGGGCTCACAGTTGCTCAAGGGCGTGCTCGACATGTGCCTGCTGGCGATCATCTCCGAGGAGCCGAGCTACGGCTACGAGATGGTCAACAAGCTGGCGTCGAAAGGGCTTGACCTCGTGAGCGAGGGGACCATCTATCCGGTGTTGAGCCGCTTGCAGAAGAACGGGCTGGTCGAGGGTTACCTCGTCGAGAGCTCGGGTGGTCCCGCACGCAAGTACTACCGGCTGACCTCGCAGGGGGCCGAGTCGCTGGGCGTGTGGCAGGAGGGGTGGCATGAACTCGTCACCGGGGTGGAGAACGTGTTGAGAGGAGCCGAGGGTGCCTGATCGGGCAGAGATCACGAGGGTCGTTGCCGACTGTGTGCGGTACTGGCGTGAGACCGGTGTGCCTCGTCGGGCCATCGAAGAGATGCGACTCGAACTCGAGCAGCACCTCGTCGAGGCCGAGGCCGACGGTCGCTCACCGGCGAGGGTGGTGGGGACCGACCCGGCCGACTTCGCCGAGTCCTGGGCCTCGGAGTACCGCAAGGGCTCCAACTCGGTCTCATGGAGTGACGCCACCAGCGGTCGGTTGGAAGCCGACCGCATCCGGAGAAGGACCGCATGGGCATACACCGCCGGTGGGGTTGCCTTGGTCGCCGGTGTCGCCGTCGGCACCCAGTTGTCGGGAAGAGGAGGAGACGTGGACAGCGAAATGTGGAGGTGGGTGTGGACCATCCTGGCGGTGGTGGCAGCCGTCGCCGAGATCTTCACGGCGGGG
>JBHJOH010000184.1:0-4107 GCA_050329955.1 Acidimicrobiia bacterium
ACGGGGGACGGTCGATGTGTTGGCGCAGCTCGGGGCGGTGCTTGAAGGCGTGGTCGGTCCGGGCTGAGTAGAAGGTCAGGTACCCGCCGCCGTGCACCACCAGCATCTGCAGACGCGGGTGGCGTTCGAACACGCCGCTCAGGATCATCCGCGTCACGGTCAACGTCGACGACAGCGGCATCCCGATCACATTCACCAGGTAATAGTCGGTGAGGCGCTCCGCCTGGGTGAAACCGGCCGGGTGCAGGATGATCACCAACCCCAACTCTTCGAGCACCTCCCACACCGGCTCGAACCGGGGGTCGTCGAGGTCGAGCCCGTTGATGTCGGCCCCCATGTAGACGCCCGGGAACCGGTACTCCGCAGCCAGCCGGCGCGCCTCGGCGACGGCCGCCTCGGGATGGTTGAACGGAAGCGTTCCGATGCCCACCAGCCGGGCCGGGTCAAAGGCGGCGAACTCGGCGATCTTCTCGTTCTGGAGCGCCGCCACCCGCGGCGACAGCTCGGCGTCGGCCCAGTAGAAGTAGTGGAACGGCGAAAGCCCCACCAACTGGCAGTCCAGCCCGAGGGCGTCCATGTCGGCGAGCCGCGTTTCCGGATCGGTGTACTTCGCCGCCGTCAGCTGGTAGAACTCGGCGTTGAGGTCCTTGGTCATCGGCGACGAGAAGAAGGTGCGCGGATCCATCTCGGGTTTGAAGTGGGGCGCCGTGAGCTCGGCCGACTCGGGCACCAGCATGTGGGCGTGCACATCGACGGTCCTGACCGGAGGCTTGGGCACCGACGAAGGGCCCCACCGTTCGGCCCATCCCTGGGGGGTGGTCAGATCTGCCATGTCAATCCTCCGGTACCCGGCCGATCCCGGCGCGACGTCGTATGACCTCGATGGCCGAGGAGTTGTCCTTGTCGGCCAAACCCCGGGTCTCGCCCTCGTCGAGCGCCGCCTCCACCATCCGGATGTGGTCGGCGGGTGCACCCAGCCCCACCGCCTGTTCCAGGATCAGCTTGGAGTCCTTGTGACTCTGGCGCAGTCGGGCGTTGGGCTGTTCGTGGTCACCGGCCACCATGCGATCACCCCACAGGTCCATCGCCTTGGAGTAGGCGGCACTGTCGCGCAGCACCGCCAACGTCGATTCGAGACCGAGCCCGGCCATCTCCGACACCACCAGGCCTTCGGCCAGAGCCGCCCGGTTGATGGCGAGCACGTGGTTGACGATCAGCTTCATCCGCGCTCCCGAGCCCACCGGCCCGACATGATGATGGGATCGACCCAACACCTCCATGACCGGGACGGCCTGCTGGTAGGCGTCAGCCGTTCCCCCGAGCATGATCACCAACCCGCCCTGCTCGGCCACGGCGGCATTGCCACTCACGGTCATATCGGCGTATTCGATCCCGACCGCAGCCAGCCCCTCGGCGGTGGCCATCGAGTCCTCCGGCCGACCGGTGGTCGCATCCAGCACCAGCAGCGGCCGCTGGGTCGACGATGCGATACCGTTGGCTCCCAGACACACCTCCCGGGCGATGTCTGATGTCAGCAGCGACAGCAGTGCCACCTCGCACCCTGCCACTGCCTCCGCCGGCGACGCCGCCGCCACCCCGCCCATCTCCTCGAACGCAGCGATCGCCTCCCCCGAGATGTCGAACCCCCGCACCTCGAACCCGGCATCGATCAAGCGCCGAGCCAGTCGCGAGCCCATGATGCCCACGCCGATCACGGCGATTCTCATGAGGACGACCTGGGTTCGAAGCGCAGAACGCAGAACGCCAAACGCCGAACGCCAACAGCCCGCCTCGGCACGCCCATCGGGTGTTCCGGGCGTTCTGCGTTCTGCGTTCTGCGTTCTGCCTCACGCAATCCCGCTCTGCTCACCATCAGGAAAACCGGTAGAACGCGCTCGGGTTGTCCACGAAGATCGCCTGTCTGATGGCCGGGTCCGGCACCCACAGCGCCATCTGCTCGATGCAGTCGGCGTCGTTGGGTTGGGCGTTGAACTTGTTGGGGTGCGGCCAGTCGCTGCCCCAGAACAGGTGGTCGGAGTTTGCTTCGATGAGGGCGTGGGCCAGCGGGACGATGTCAGGCCATGGCGGCTGATCGCCCACCCGCAACCGGTTCGGGCCTGAGAGCTTCACCCAGGTGTTGCCTTCTTTCACCAGGTCGATCAGGACCTGGAACGGAGGGAAGTCGACCCCTTCGGCGGCGGGCATGTAGGCGAAGTGGCCGATGGTGACCGGCACCGGGAGCGAACGGAACATCGGGGCGAGCTCCGGCAACGCCTCTCCCATGAACAGGAACTCGAGATGCCACTCCAGCTCGGAGATACGGTTGGCGAGCACGGGCACGTCGTCCATGGAGATGGGCATGCCGCCCTTGTTGTCGAGGTTCAGCCGTACCCCACGCACCCCGGTGCGATCCATCTCGGCCAGCTCGTCGTCGGTCACCGACATGTCGAGGGCGACCACCGCCCGGGCCCGATCGGGGATCTCGGCCATGGCGTCGAGGATGGCGGAGTTGTCGGTCCCGTAGACAGACGGCTGGGTGAACACCACCCGCTCGATCCCGAGCTGCGAATGCATATGGAGCATGTCGGCCAGCGTCGAGTCGGGCGGGTTGTAGCCACGGTCGTCCGAAAGCGGGTAACCGGTCACGAACACGTGGGTGTGGGTGTCCACTGCCCCGGCGGGAAGTTCAAGCGTCGACTTCCGCGGGTTTCGGTCGGGCGGAAGACAGGTGGGGATGTCGCTCATGTCACTCCTCGTCGGGAGGGCCGATCATATATGTTGCAGGATCAGGCGTGCGAGACGGTCGACATCAGAGGGTGGCAAAGGGCAATGCCAGGTGCTCGAGGGTGAGCGATACCGCTCGTTCCACGTCACGGGCCCGGAAGGCGTCGAGCAGCTCCCGGTGATCGTGATGGGCCTGCTCCACCAGCAGGGGACGGGCATCGAGGGCATTGCTCACGAACATCATCGTGAGATCTTGCAGGCTGGAGATCATGGCGATCAGCCGCTTCGAGGGCGTGGCCTGATAGAAGGCATTGTGGTATTCCCGATTGTCCTCCACCCACTGGTAGCCACCGGCGCCGGGGTCCATCCGCTGGAGCACCGCCTCAGCCTCGGCGAGGATCTCGGGGGACATGTTCTCCATCGCCTCACGCACGGCGAGCGGCTCGAGCACCTGCCGAATGCGGACGATCTCCCGCATGTCCTCCATGGTCACCGCGTTGACGGTGCCACCGCGGTAGGAGTCGAACTGCACGAGCCCTTCGAACGACAGCTCCCGGAGCGCTTCGCGCACCGGTGTGGTGCTGACCTCCATGCCGGCGGCGACTTCCGCCAAGCCGAGGCGGGTCCCGGCTCGAAGCTCACCGCTGAGGATGGAACGGCGCAGGGTCTCGGCGACGAATTCGGCGGCGGTCTGAGGACGTCGACGCGCCTGGGATGCGAGCACTCCCTCACCGGCCATCGAACCGCTCCGCCATCAAGCCTCCATCATCGAACAGGGTTTCGCAGGGTACCAACGCCGTCCACCGACACCTCGACCACGTCGCCGGGTTGCAGATAGATGGGAGGGTCGAATCCGATCCCGACTCCGACGCCGGTTCCGGTGGCGATCACGTCACCCGGCTCCAACGTCATCACTTCGGACAGGGTGGCGATGAGGGTGGGGACGTCGAAGATGAGCGCCGAGATGGGCGCCTCCTGTCGTTGCTCCCCGTTGACGTGGGTGCGCAGCCACGACTGGGTGATGTCGGGCAGCTCGTCGATGGTGGTGATGCAGGGCCCGATCGGACAGAACGTGTCGGGACTCTTGCCGACGAACCATTGGATGTGCCGCTTCTGCAGGTCGCGGGCGGTCACGTCATTCACGACGGTCCAGCCGAACACGTGGTCGAGGGCGTTCTCTGCCGAGACGTTCTTGGCGGCCTTGCCGATCACCACACCCATCTCACCCTCGTAGTCGGTGGTGCCGGTGGGATCGTTGGCGAGCACGATCGCCTCGTCCGGGCCGATCACCGAGGTGGGCGGCTTGGTGAAGATCATGGGGTTGTCGGGAATGGTCTGCTGAGTCGAGGCGTCGAAGCCCGAATCGGAGAACTCCTGGGCGTG
>JBHJOH010000185.1:0-16084 GCA_050329955.1 Acidimicrobiia bacterium
AGCTTTGTCCCCCTCGAGCTTGCGAGAGGGGGAAGGGGTCCCCGCGAGGAACGAGCGGGGTAGGGGGGGCCTATCCCTCGCGAGCATGATGACGCGTTCCTGGTCCTCGCGTGGCTGATAGCGGGTTCCGGAACGCGTGAGCGTTCATCTCGCGGGCTTTCGACCCCCCCTACCCCGCTCCTCCGTCGCCCCGGCGCTTGCGCCGGACGGACCCTTCCCCACTGCGTGGGGGACAAAGCTTCGAGTCCTCTACGGTCCCCTATCCGCGCGACCTCAATATGCAGAAGGTGATGGGGGCCCGTCGAATCAGGGCGGGGGGAAAATGCCAGACCGCTCGATGCCCGCGATCGCCTAGCGTGCGGGGGTGAACGAACCCGTTGTCCGAGCCGAGCAGCTGTCGAAGGTGTTCAAGGTGCCCGAGCGGGATCCGGGGTTGCGGGCGGCGTTGAAGAGCCTGGTGAAGCGCACCACCCGCGAGGTGACCGCCGTGGGCGGGGTCGACTTCGAGATCGCCCGCGGTGAGGTGGTTGGGTTCCTGGGCCCGAACGGGGCGGGTAAGACCACCACCCTCAAGATGCTGTCGGGGTTGCTGCACCCGAGTGGGGGCAACGCCCGGGTGCTGGGGCACGAGCCGTTCAAGCGTGAGACCGACTACCTGAACCGGATGACGCTGGTGATGGGCAACCGCAACCAGCTGCAGTGGGACCTGCCGGCTCTGGACAGCTTCGAGCTGACCCGGGCGGTGTACCGGCTCGCCAAGGAGCCGTTCCTGGAACAACGCGACGAGCTGGTCGAGCTGCTGGAGCTGGGACCGCTCGTCTCCAAACCCGTCCGCAACCTGAGCCTGGGTGAGCGGATGAAAGTCGAGATCGCCAACTCGCTGCTCCATCGACCGGCGGTGCTGTTCCTCGACGAGCCGACCCTGGGTCTCGACGTCACCATGCAGCGACGCATCCGGGAGTTCCTTGCCGACTACAACCGCCGCCACGACGCCACCGTCATGCTCACCAGCCATTACATGGCCGACGTCGAGGCATTGTGCGAGCGGGTGATCGTCATCCACCACGGAGTGATCCTCTTCGACGGCAAACTCGCCGACCTCAGCCGGAAGTTCGGGGCCACCAAGAAGCTGGTGGTGACCCTCGAGAAGCCGTCCGACCTTTCGCTCTACGGCGAGACGCTCGACGGCTCCACCACCACCGTCACCCTGCTGGTGCCCCGAGCCGAAGCCGCCGCCATCACCGGTCGGATCCTGGCCGAACAGGCCGTGACGGATCTGACGGTCGAGGACCCGCCCATCGAGGACGTGATCGAGTTGGTGTTCGCCGACGGCATGGGGACATGAGCACCACCTTGGACCTGCCCGCCCGGGAGGGCAGGGTGCGGGGATACCTGCGCCTGTACGCCACCCTGTTCCGCATCGCCATGCTGGAGCAGTTCCAGTACCGAGCCGCCAACTACTTCTACATGATCGGGATGGTGACCGAACCGGTCATCTACCTGGTGGTGTGGTCGACCATCGCCGAGGAGCAGGGCGGGTCGCTGGAGGGGTACACCCCGGCCCGCTTCGCCGCCTACTACATCGTGTGGACGCTCGTCAGGAACATGAACATCGTCTTCACCCCGTTCGGATGGGAGGAGCGGATCAGGGAGGGCCAGCTGTCGGCCCAGCTGGCCCGGCCGGTGCATCCCATCCACTACGACCTGGGCCTGTTCGCCGGGTGGAAGGTGGTGGCGATCGTGTTGTGGCTTCCCATCGCCGCCGTGTTGGCGCTGTTGTTCCGTCCCGACCTGGCGCCACGGCCCACCCAGGTGGCGGCGTTCGCGGTGGCGATCTGGGGGGCGTATCTCATCAGGTCGTTCCTGTTGTGGATCCTGGGCATGGTCACCTTCTGGACCACCCGGGTGGGAGCGCTGTTCGAGGCGTTCTTCGCCGCCGAGCTGTTGCTGTCGGGACGATTGGTACCGGTGGCGTTGATGCCGGAATGGGCCCAGACCCTCACTGCGTACTTGCCGTTCCAATGGACGTTCGGGTTCCCCATCACCGCGCTGGTGGGTCCCATCACCGACCGGGAGCTGCTGATCGGGCTGGCCAATCAGGCCGGGTGGATCCTGTTCGGGATGCTGGCGGTGAAGCTCATGTGGGGACGAGCCGTGAAGACGTACACGGCGGTATCGGGATGAGGCTCGCCTGGCAGTTCCTCCGGATCGGGGTGATGAACGAGCTGCAGTACCGGGCCAACCTGGTGATCCAGCTCTTCGAATCGCTGGTGGCGGTCGGGACCGGGCTGGTGGTGTTGTCGCTCATCTTCGAACGGACCGGCGACCTGTCGGGTTGGACCCGACCCGAGCTGTTGGTGGTGATGGGCGTGTTCACCATCATGGGTGGGATCATCGAGTTCGGGATCTCGCCCAACATGGGGCGCCTGATGGGTGACATCCGGTTGGGCACGTTCGACTACGTGCTCACCAAACCCGTCGACGCCCAGTTGCTGGCCTCGGTGCGGCAGTTCCGCCTGTGGAGCCTGACCGATGTGGTGGTGGGTGGGGTGGTGCTGGGCTGGGGCGTCTCCGACCTCGGCGGAGTCGACCTGGTCGCCGCGCTCGGATTCGTCGGCATGCTGATCACCGGGGCGGTGATGGTGTACTGCTTCTGGCTGGCGATCACCACGGTGGCGTTCTGGGTGGTGCGAATGAACGAGGTACAAGAGATGTTCACCGGCCTCTACCGGGCGGGCCAGTATCCGGTGGGGATCTATCCGACCTGGCTTCGCACGCTGCTCACGTTTCTGGTTCCGATCGCCTTTGCCGTCACCGTTCCATCAGAAGCTCTCACGGGTCGGCTCACGGCGGGCCAGGTGGGCCTGGCGGTGGGGTTCGCCACGGCGTTGTTCGTGGCCACCCGCCTGTTCTGGCGGTTTGCGCTCCGACGCTACTCGGGGGCTTCGGCCTGAGTCCGGTGACCGCGGGACGCCTCGCCAACAACCGTGGCGAGCCCGGCACTTCCGACCCGGACTAGGGTGGGCCTCGGTGAGCCGGGAAGCCTGGTCGGCGTAGTCGATCAGGAGCGCCCAGTGCTGCAGAACCAGTCCACTCGTCGGCCGACGAACCCACTCTCCGTCTTCGCTGCGGGACCCCTCTCGGGGAGACGTCATGCAGGATGAGTTCACACTCTTCGCCTTCATTCTGGCGTTGGCGGCGGTAGCGGGGATCGTCGCGATCAAGCTGCGTCAGCCGGTCATCGTGGCATTCATCGGACTGGGTATCGGGGTGGGCCCGGTGGGACTGGGCTGGGTCGAGGGTGGGGACCAGATCGAGCTGTTCGCCAAACTCGGCATTGCCGTCCTGCTGTTCCTGGTGGGTTTGAAACTCGACCTGCACCTCATCCGCACCACCGGTCCGGTGGCGCTGGCGACCGGGTTGGGCCAGGTCACGTTCACCGCCACCATCGGGTATCTGATCGCCCGGGCCCTGGGAATGGACTCACTCACCGCCGTGTACGTGGCGGTGGCGCTGACCTTCTCCTCGACGATCATCATCGTGAAGCTGCTCTCGGACAAACGCGAGCTCGAGCAACTGCACGGCCGTATCGCGGTCGGGTTCCTCATCGTCCAGGACATCGTGGTGGTGCTGGTGATGATCGGGCTGTCGGCGTTCGGACAGGGCGCCGAGCGAGGTCCGCTGGTCGAAGTGGGCCTGGTCGCGGCCAAGGGGGCCGCTCTCATCATCGGAATCGCCCTCGTGATCCGTTTTGTCTTCCCCCGACTGCTCCCCCTGGTCGCCCGCACCCAGGAGCTGCTGGTTCTGTTCGCAATCGCCTGGGCTGTGATCCTTGCCGCCGTGAGCGACCTGATGGGATTCAGCACCGAGGTGGGGGCGTTCCTGGCGGGGGTGGCGCTGGCTTCGACCCCCTACCGCGAGGCGGTGGGAGCCCGGCTGGTGAGCATGCGCGATTTCCTGCTGCTGTTCTTCTTCCTGGAACTCGGTGCCAAGCTCGAGTTCGCCGACGCCGGACGCCAGCTCTTCGACGCCGGGGTGCTGTCGCTGTTCGTGCTGATCGGAAACCCCCTGATCGTGGTGGTGATCATGGTGGCGATGCGGTACACCGCCAAGACCTCGTTCCTGGCCGGTCTCACGGTGGCCCAGATCAGCGAGTTCTCGCTGATCCTGGCGGCTCTCGGGTTGAGCCTGGGCCACATCGACTCGGCCACGGTCAGCCTGATCACGGTGGTGGGCCTCATCACCATCGGTGGTTCCACCTACCTGATCCTCTACTCCCACCAGATCTACGACCGTGTGGCACCGCTGCTCACCCGGTTCGAACGCCGCGGGACCACACCCGACCACGCCACGACCGAGGAAGGCGCAGACGTCATCGTCTACGGCCTGGGACGGTACGGAGGAAGCCTCGTCGATCGGCTCAGAACGGCCGGCTACCGGGTACTGGCGGTGGACTTCGATCCCCGTGCGGTGACGGTCTGGAGCCGGGACACGGTCACCACCGTGTTCGGGGACGCCGAGGACCTCGAGTTGCTCGGTGCCCTGCCCCTCGAGGATGCCCGGTGGTTGATCTGCACGGTGCCGGCGGTCGACACCAGCCTGGCGTTGCTCCACGGGCTGCGGGAACTCGGGTTCGGGGGAAGCGCCGCCGTCACCGCTCACACCGCCATCGACGCCAAACGGCTGAGGGACGCCGGGGCCGATCTGGTGCTGCAGCCATTCTCGGACGCCGCCGACGCGGTGATCTCCCTGATGGAGTCCCAACGAGACGCCGAGCCGGGGGGCGCCGGCGTCCGCTGACCATCTGGTGGAGCCGTCCGGTAGAGTCGCCAGCAGGTCCAACCAGGGGAGCACACATGACACCTATCCGTGTCGGGATCAACGGTTTTGGCCGCATCGGCCGCTGCACTGCCAAACAGATGCTTTCCGACGAGCGCTTCGAAGTCGTGGGTATCAACGATCTGAGCGACGTGGACGACCTCGCCTATCTGTTCAAATACGACTCCGTCCACGGCTGGTATCCGCACAAGGTTTCGTCGACTGAGTCGGCGATCGAGGTCGACGGCCACGAGATGGCGTTCTTCTCGTCTCGGTCGCCGGGCGACATCCCGTGGGCCGACGCTGGGGCCCAGGTCGTAATCGAGAGCACCGGAGCCTTCCGGGGACGGGCGGATGCTTCCGGCCATCTGGATGCTGGAGCCCAGACGGTCATCATCTCGGCGCCTTCCGACGACGTCGACGGCACCTTCGTCTACGGCGTGAACCACCAGGGCTACGACCCGAGCCAGCACCGAATCATCTCCAACGCCTCGTGCACCACCAATTGCCTGGCGCCGGTGGCGAAGGTGCTGAACGACAGCTTCGGGATCGAGCATCTGATTATGACCACCATCCACGCCTACACCTCGAGCCAGGCGCTGATGGACACCCCCGTCCGCAAGCGGCGCCGGGGCCGGGCAGCGGCGCTCTCGATCGTTCCCACCACCACCGGGGCCGCCAAGGCCACCGCCCTGGTGATTCCCGAGTTGGAGGGGCGGATGGACGGCATGGCCTTCCGGGTTCCCATCGAGGACGGCTCGGTGTGCGACGTCGTTGCGACGCTGTCGACCGAGATCTCGGTGGACGAGCTCCATGCTGCCCTCCAGGCAGCCGCCGATGGGCCCATGCAGGCGGTCCTGAGAGTCACCGACGAAGCCCTGGTGTCCCGGGACATCATCGGCGACCCCCACTCGTCGATCGTCGATGCCCAGTCGACGATGGTGCTGAAGGGCAATGTGGTGAAGGTGGTGTCCTGGTACGACAACGAGTGGGGCTACTCGGCCCGCCTGCTCGACATGGCAGCGCTGTCGGTCGTCTGAGCTACTGGCTACTGGCTACTGGCTGTCTCGCGTAGGGGCGACCGACGAAGGAGGACGCCCAGACTCCTGCGGCCAAGCCCGTGGCGCTCTCCCGGGGACCCGGCTGCCGGCCGGAGGGCGGCCCGAGGTCACCATCGAGCCGGCGTAGGCCATCGACGTACGGTCGGCCAGCGAGCTCGAGACGGCCACCGGTGACGTGTTCTTGGAAACCGGGAGCGACTCCCCTGCAGCACCGCGACGATGACCCAGGTGTCGATCCATTCGTCGAGCAGGGCCGTGACCGCCGCCGCCACCATCAGGATGAAGATGAGCGGGCTCCGGAACTGGCGGAGGAGCACGACGATGGCAGGCTCGGGGGCTCATCGGCGATCTCGTTGGGGCCGTGAACGTCGAAACGGGAGACCGCCTCGGCGTTGCTCAACCCCCGCTGATCGACTCCCAGCGACAGGAGCGCTTCCTCGGCGGAGACACCGTGCCATGCGGTCTCGACAGACCGCTCGGGCACCGACTGGCTGGTCATGGCGACCTCCGTGAGGCATCTCGACAGGCGAACGCCACTGGCGGCGAACGCGTTCCTGGCACCCCCGACCCTACCGGACCGGCCCCCAGGGCGGGCGGGCAGAACCACCGTCAGACCCGGACGGGACTGCGCCCGCGACGTGGCGATCGGAACAGGGCCTCAGAGATCACCCCTGGAGGGCTTGGCCTGCGCCGGTAAGATGACGGCACTTTCCCGACACAGAGGTAGCGCCCGCAGTGGATGTGGCATTCGTCCTGGCCGCGTTTGCAAGCGGATTCCTGGCGGCCCGGATCGGACTGCCGCCACTCGTCGGATATCTCGCCGCCGGGTTCGGTCTCCACGTCATGGGAAACGGCGTCACCGAGACCATCGAGGCCGTGTCCGACATCGGCGTGCTGCTGTTGTTGTTCGGCATCGGGCTGAAGCTGAAGCTGCAGACCCTGGCCCGACCCGAAGTTTGGGCGGGCGCATCCATCCACATGGCCGTCACCACCGGCTTCATCGGGGCGCTCTTCCTGGCGCTGGGGGCGTTGGGCTTGCCGATGGCGGCCGGGCTCACGGTGAGCCAGGCGGCGCTGGTGGGGTTCGCCTTCTCCTTCTCGAGCACCGTCTTCGCCGTCAAGGCGCTCGAGAACCGCAACGAGTCGTACTCGCTGGCAGGTCGGGTGGCCATCGGCATCCTCATCATGCAGGATGTTCTTGCGGTCCTGTTTCTCACCTTCTCCTCCGGTGACCTGCCCTCGATCTGGGCCATCCCCGTGTTCTTCGGTGTCTTCCTGGCCAGGCCCATCTTCGGGTGGTTCCTCGACAACAGCGGGCACGGTGAGTTGGTCGACCTGCTCGGCTTCTCGCTGGCGATCGGGGTCGGCGCCGGGGCTTTCGATCTGGTCGGCTTGAAACCGGACCTGGGTGCCCTGATCGTCGGTATCTCACTGGCGGGTCATCCCAAGGCACCCGAGATGGCCGAACGACTGCTCGGCTACAAGGACATCCTGCTCGTTGGATTCTTCCTCTCGATCGGCCTGGGCGGTACACCCACCGGCCCGGCGTTGGCAGTGGCACTGGTGGCGATGCTGTTGATCCCGCTCAAGACTGTCGGGTTCTTCGTGCTGTTGTCGCGTTTCCGGCTGCGGGCCCGCACCTCACTGCACACGTCATTGACGCTGGCCAACTACAGCGAGTTCGGTCTCATCGTGGTGGCGGTGGGAGTGGACGAGGGCATCCTCGGACCCGAGTGGCTGGGGGCCCTGGCGGTGGCGGGGGCCATCTCGTTTGCGCTCGCCGCGCCCGCCAACACCGCCCGCTACCGGATCTACGATCGCTGGTCGCGCCGGTTCACGCGCCTCGAACGCAAGCCGCTCCGTCCCGAGGACTCCGTCATCGATCCGGGGCCGGCCACCATCATGGTGTTCGGGATGGGCCGGGTCGGCGCCGGCGCCTATGACCAGTTCAGGGAACGATGCGGCGACGTGGTCGTGGGGCTCGACCGCCGCGACGAGACCGTCGCCGAGAACGTGGCCGAAGGCCGCCGGGTGTTCCGCGGTGACGCCCTCGACCGGGACTTCTGGGAACGGGTGCGACTTCACTCCGGTCTTCGACTGGTGGTGCTCGCCATGAACGATCACCAGGCCAATCTCGAGGCGGCGCTGCGGGTCAAGCTCGAACTGCCGAACGTGACGCTGGCCGCCACCGCCACCCGCACCGATGAAGTGGCCCAGCTGGAGGCGATGGGCGTCGACGTCGCCCGCAATCTCTACGGCGAGGCCGGACAGGGTCTGGCCGACGACGCCTCGGACCGACTCGGCCTCCCGTGACTGGGACCGCCGCGGGCGGTGGTCACGGGTGGGTGTGTTTGTGACCGGGTAGCGTGCCTGCATGAGCGCCGATCCGTTGCACTGGCTTCCGGGGGTGAAGATGGCCAAGAGCTATCGGATCTCCTGGCTCGGTGGCGACATGACCGCCGGGCTGGTGCTCACCGCCCTGCTCATCCCCCAGGGCATGGCCTACGCCCAGCTGGCGGGGCTGCCGCCGGTGACGGGTCTGTACACCACGGTGCTGGGACTGCTCGCCTACGCCATCTTCGGGCCCTCCCGAATCCTCGTTCTGGGCCCGGACTCGGCGCTGGGACCGCTGATCGCGGCGGTGATACTGCCGATCGTCGGGTCCGGTGGCGACCCGGCGATGGCCATTGCCATCTCCGGTGTGCTGGCGTTGATGATGGGGCTGATCTGCGTCTTTGCCGGACTGGCGAAGCTGGGCACGGTTGCCGAGCTGTTGTCGAAACCGGTGCGGGTGGGATACCTGAACGGGATCGCCATCGTGGTGCTCGTCAGTCAGCTTCCCAAGCTGTTCGGCTTCTCGGTCGACGCCACCACCACCGTCGGCGAAGCCATTGCGTTCACCTCGGGTGTGGTGACGGGTCGGACCAACCTGACGGCGTTGACGATCGGTGGTCTGTGTCTGGCGGTGATCCTCGGGGTCCGTGTCTGGCAGCCGCGCATCCCGGGGGTGCTGATCGCAGTGGTGGCGGCAACGGTGGCGGTGGTCTCGTTGGGACTCGACGGCCAGGGGATCTCGCTGGTGGGCCCGGTCCCGTCAGGGTTTCCCACCCCCACCTTCCCCACGATCGGGCTCGACGAGATCTCCCGACTCGGGTTGGCGGCACTCGGCATCGCTTTCGTGACGCTGGCCGACACCTCGGCACTGTCGAGGGTGTTCGCCACCCAGGCCGGCGACAAGGTCGATCCCAACCAGGAGATCGTGGCGCTGGGCGCCGCCAACATCGCCGTCGGGCTCTTCCAGGGGTTCCCGCTCAGCGCCAGTTCGTCACGCACCGCCGTCGCCAAAACAGCGGGTGCCCACACCCAACTGGTGGGGGTGGTGGGGGCCGTCGCAATCGTGGTACTGCTGGTGTGGGGCAACCGACTCACCACCTTCATGCCGTCGGCGTCGCTGGCCGCCATCGTGATCGCCGCCGCCCTGTCGCTGTTCGACCTCGACGAACTGGTGTGGCTGTGGCGGGCCCGGCGCTCCGAGTTCAACCTGTGCGTCGCCGCCATCCTGGGTGTGGTGGTGCTGGGGGTGTTGGAGGGCATCGTGGTGGCGATCGCGCTGTCGCTCGGCAACTTCATCCGTCGGGCCTGGCGACCCAACGACGCCGTGCTGGGCCGCATCCCCCGACGTAAGGGCTACCACGACCTGTCCCGTCATCCTGAAGGTTCCGGAGTTCCGGGGCTGGTGATCTATCGGTTCGACGCCCCGCTCTTCTTCGCCAACGCCGAACACTTCGCCCGCCGCATCACCGAGATCATCGCAGGGCGCGACGAGCCGATTCGCTGGGTGATCGTGGCCGCCGAGCCGATCACCGACATCGACACCACTGGCGCCGAAGTGCTGGACGACCTGATCGACGAGCTTCGACAGGCGGGGACCGACCTGGTGTTCGCCGAGTTGAAGGGACCGGTGAAGGACAGACTCGTCAGGTACGGCATGGGTGACGCCGTCGACGACGCCCACCTCTACCCCACGCTCGGGACCGCCGTCACCGGTTACCTGGGTGCTACCGGTATCAAATGGGACGACCCTGTCGACGGACCCAGGCAGGGTTGAGCGCACCAGGCCGATACGGCCGTCCGGGCATCCGCCACCGCCGGTCGGCCCTATCCGCCGCCACGGAGCTCCCCGTACCCTGGGGCCACGCCAAGGAGGCTTCATGAACATTCTCGTTGCGGTCGACGATTCACCAGCCGGTCTGCGGGCACTGCAATGGGCGGCCGGTTTGGCGGCCCGAACCGAGTCCGACCTCCAAGCCGTGAGGACGTGGGCTTACC
Source organism: Acidimicrobiia bacterium (assembly GCA_050329955.1). Classification (GTDB taxonomy): domain Bacteria; phylum Actinomycetota; class Acidimicrobiia; order Spongiisociales; family ZC4RG35; genus JAOUGY01. Next base: position 10,209 of record JBHJOH010000185.1, read on the forward strand.
CCTACATCCCCGCCGAGGGTTTGGAAGACGCCGATCACATGGACCGGCGGGTGCTCCGGGAACTGCGTGACGCCGTCGCACGGCTCGAACGGTCCGACGTCGCCATCGACACCGTCGTCCTGCGGGGCCCGGCCGGCCCCGCGCTGCTGTCGTTCGTCGAGACCCACAAGCCTTCGCTGATGGTGGTGGGCCGCCGCGGCCCGGACACTCCGCGCACACTGCTGGGCTCGGTCAGCCGGAGACTGGTGGAACAGGCTCACATCCCGGTAGCGGTGGTCTCCGGCGAAGACACCAACGGTCGTCCCGCGCTCGGTCGGATCGCGGTCGGGGTGGACGGTTCTTCCAACTCGACACGGGCACTCCAATGGGCGATCGACCTGGCCGCCAAGGTGGGAGCCGACCTGGTTCTGGTCAACGCCGTCGGGTTCGATGCCGAAGCCCCCACCGCCGTTCCCGACCGTTTCGACGCAAGTACGGTCGTGCTGGAGGATGCCGCCGCCCTGGTACGCGCCAGTGGCGTCGACGTGGAGGTGGTGTCCGTTGCCGGTGACGCCCGGTTGGTTGTCGAAGAAGTCGCCGCCGAACGCCAAGCCGACCTGATCGTGGTGGGCACCCGCGGTTTGGGCAAGCTCGGCCAACTCCTGCTCGGATCCATAGCCGGCTATCTCGCCCAACACGTGACCCGGCCCGTGGTGGTGATCCCACCCGCTCCACAAGTCTTGTCCCCCACGCAGTGGGGGAAGGGGCCCCCGTGACGAAGGAGCGGGGTAGGGGGGTCGAAAGCCCACGCGACCACATCCCCACGCGTTCCTAGGACGCGTCATCATGCTCGCGAGGGATCGGCCCCCCCTACCCCGCTCGTTCCTCGCGGGGGCCCCTTCCCCCTCTCGCAAGCTCGAGGGGGACAAAGCTATTCGCGCCGCTCGTGGAGGGGCCCCTTCCCCCTCTCGCAAGCTCGAGGGGGACAAAGCTGTTCACGCCCCTCGTCGCAAGCTCGAGGGGGGCAAAAGCGCTGCAGCATTGTCCCCCACGCAGCGCAGTGGGGGAAGGGGTCCCCGTGAGGAACGAGCGGGGTAGGGGGGTCGAGAGACCACGCCACCACCAATGCACGCGTTCCAGGCACGCGTCATCATGCTCGCGAGTCGTCAGCCAAGGAAGGTCCGGTAGGCCGGGTTGTCGGTTTCTTCGAAGTAGTCGTAGCCGAGCCGTTCGAGGAAGGCGGCGAAGTCGGGGCGGGTGGCGGGCGGGACTTGCATGCCGACCAGGACGCGGCCGAAGTCGGCGCCGTGGTTGCGGTAGTGGAACAGGCTGATGTTCCAGTCGGAGCGGAGGTTGGTGAGGAACTTCATGAGGGCCCCGGGACGTTCGGGGAAGATGAACCGGTAGAGCACCTCGTCGGTGGCAGCGGGGGCGTGGCCTCCCACCATGTAGCGGACGTGGGTCTTGGCCATCTCGTTGTCGGTCAGATCGAGGGCAGGCAGGTCGGCGTGGTCGAGCACCTTGACCAGCTCGTCGACCTCTGAGCGGCTCCGTACCGAGACACCCACGAAGATGTGGGCTTGGTCGCGGTCGGCCATCCGGTAGTTGAACTCGGTGACGTTGCGGTTGCCGAGTACGCCGATGAAGGCTTTGAACGACCCGGGGCGTTCGGGGATGGTGACGGCCAGCACCGCTTCGCGTTCTTCGCCCAGTTCGGCGCGTTCTGCGACGAAGCGGAGACGGTCGAAGTTCATGTTGGCTCCCGACGCCACCGCCACCAGGGTGTGGTCGACGATGCCGGTCCGGGCGACGTACTCCTTGGTGCCTGCCACTGCCAGCGCACCGGCCGGTTCCAGGATGGTGCGGGTGTCCTCGAAGACGTCCTTGATGGCGGCGCAGATGGCGTCGTTGTCGACGGTGATCATCTCGTCGACCAGGGCGGCAGCCACCCGGAAGGTTTCGTCACCGACCCGGCGGACGGCGGCGCCGTCGGCGAACAGACCGACGTGGTCCAACGTGACCGGGCGACCGGCTTCCAACGCCCGGGTCATCGAGGCGGCGTCATCGGCTTCGACGCCGATCACCCGGATCTCGGGTCGCACGGCCTTGACGTAGGCGGCGATCCCGGAGATGAGGCCTCCGCCGCCCACGCAGCAGAAGATGGCGTGAATGGGGCGGGCGTGTTGGCGGAGGATCTCCATGCCGACGGTTCCCTGTCCGGCGATGACGTCGGGGTCGTCGTAGGGGTGGACGAAGGTGAGCCGGCGCCGGTCGGCCAGTTCCAGGGCGTGTTCGTAGGCCTCGGAGTACGACTCCCCGGACAGCACGATGTCGGCGCCGAGTGCCCGCACCGACACCAGCTTGATTTCGGGGGTGGTGGTGGGCATCACCACCACGGCGTTCACACCGAGGTGACGGGCCGACATGGCGACACCCTGGGCGTGGTTTCCGGCCGAGGCGCAGATCACCCCTCGGGCGGCGACATCGGGTGCCAGGTTGGCCATCTTGTTGTAGGCGCCGCGGATCTTGAAGCTGAACACCGGCTGGGTGTCCTCGCGTTTGAGGAGGATGCGGTTGGCGAGCCGGCTCGAGAGGTTGGGGGCCGGGTCGAGACCGGTCTCGACGGCGAGCTCGTAGACCTTCGAGTTGAGGATGCGTGTGAGGTATTCGCCGGTCGGATCCATCCCGGGATCCTACGTCCCGTTCCATTGCCCAACGACCCCGGTCTGCTGGACTGGGGTGTTCATGAACCCCGATCCCTACGACGTGCTCGAGTTGAGCCCGGACGCATCCGCCGAAGCGATCCGGCGGGCGTTCCGGCGTCTGGCCCGCGACCTCCATCCTGACCTCAACCCCGACGACCCCGAAGCCGGCGTCCGGTTCCAGATGGTGGTGGAGGCCTACCGGGTGTTGGCAGACCCGAGGGAACGGGTCGAGCACCAGCGGAGCCACCCCTACGCCCCGCCTCCCGATCTGGGCGAGGCGTCGCTGTTCCAGGAGGCCGGGAGGCGGTGGGCCACCGACGGCCAGGACGTGCTGGCGGTGGCACACCTCGACCTGGTGACGTCGATCCAGGGCGGCGCGGTGGATGTGCGGGTGAGCGGACCGGTGGCGTGTTCGCACTGCACCGGGTCGGGGTTCGACCCGGCCGGGACGGTCGTCACCTGCTGGACGTGTGCGGGCACCGGCACCGTCACCTACACCAACCGTTTCGGGGAGAGCACCGGCACCTGCCTGACCTGTGGCGGCGAGAAGTCCCAACCGGCCGAGGAATGCCCGGTGTGCTCCGGGCAAGGGACGGTGCTGGGCGATCGGCTGGTGTCGGTGACCATCCCGGAGGGCGCCGGCGAGGGCGACACCATCACCGTTGCGGGTGCCGGCGGGCCGGGCGGAAAAGGGGGCGATCCGGGCGACCTGCTGGTGGTGGTGGCCATCGAACCCCACCCGGTGTACACCCGACGGGGGCTGGACCTGAGGATGGTGGCCCCCATCAGCTTCCAGGAGGCGGTGCTGGGCGCCGACATCTCCCTCCCCACCTTCGACGGATCGGTCAGCATCGCCATCCCTCCCGGCACCCAGGGCGGAACCGTCTTCGCCCTCCGGAGCCGAGGCGTGAAGACCGAATCGGGCACCGGCGACCTGCTCGTCACGGTCCACATCGTGGTGCCCACCGATCTGACGGCGGCGGAACGCAAGCGGGTCGCAGCCCTGCCGTCAGAACCGGTGGCCGACCTGCGCATGTCGCTGTTCGAGGCGATGGGCGCCTGACAGGCCGCCAACCCCGGTGGGTCGGCGCGTGTGCCCGATCGATCGGGACCTCGGTCCCTGCCGTGTTCGGCGCTCTTCGTGTTGACTGGGTGGAGCACCAATGCCGCCTTCCGCACGACGGCACATGCCTTCGAGCGCCGAGCCCCCACGGCCGACGAGTCCTGTCACACCAGGAGAGTGCTCGCCGGACCGGGAGAGGAGACGCACATGAACACGACCTCGACACCACGGATCATCGTGTACGGGGACGACGGGTCGCCCCACTCCGACCGCGCCTGGCTGTGGATCAACAACCAGACGTGGCCCGGATTCGAGGCGCACATCGTCTCGAGTGTCCGCCGCTCCGACGACGGGGCATCCGATGACAACCCCCGCCTCGATCGCCGGCCGTTCCCGTCCCGGCGCCACTTCGCCGAGTCCCAGTTGTCGGCGGTGACCTCGTTCGTGTCGTCGGCGGACCCCTGCGTGGCGCTGGTGCATGCACCGGGTGACTTGGTGGTGGTGGGGCCACGGGGTCGCAGCGGCCTGGCGGCGTTGGCGTTGGGCAGCACCGCCGAGCACCTGCTCCGCAAGTGCGGGCGCCCACTCGTGATCGCCGCCACCCCCGAACAGGTCACCCGGGTGGTGGTGTGCATCGACGGAAGCGCGGCGGCGGCCGACGCGGCGGCGTTCGCCGGGTCACTGCCGCTCATGGACGCGGCTTCCGACGTGGTGGTTCTGGGCGTACTCCCCTCGGAGTCCGCCGACGCCGCCGCCCGCCTGCGGACGGCGGTGGCCGACGTAGTGGAGTCGCTGGGACGGGCGAGTGTCCGTCCGATGGTCGTTCACGGCGAGACCACCGCCCCCTCCGCCATCCTGGGCGTCTGCACCGAACTGGGAGCGAACCTGGTGGTGGCCGGAACCAAGGGTTCCAGCACCGTCAGGCGGGCACTGGTGGGTTCCACCACCTGGAGCATCGCCCGTTCGGGCGAGATCACCCTGCTGGCCGTTCCACCCGCCCAGGACACCGCTGCGAGCCTGCCGGATCGGGATTGATCCGCTAGCCGCCGACTTCCTCAGCATGGGCGGGGCCTGCGAGGTCCGGCCAGTCCGAGGTGCAGTTCGCGGCCAGCCTATCGGACGCTATCCTGGCGGCAGTGGCGGATCAGGGTGTGGATCTGGTGGTACTCGGCACGAATCTTCGGCCTGGAACGGCCCGACGGTTCTTCAACGCGCACCCTGCCCCGCCCTGTTGTTGAACTCATCTGTCTGAAGCCAACGGCAACGCGATCTCAGCACCCCACACAGACGCAGAGCCAACATCTCCGGCGGGCCCCCCGCTAGGCACCCCTCCCCGGCGGGAGTGGCCCGCCGGAGCTCTCCACCCACCCGGTTCTTGTCACACCCTGGCGCCAGATTGTGGCCATGACTCGACAGAACTTGCCCTCGACGACTCGGCGGGCGCGCTCGTTGCGGCGTTCCATGACCGATGCCGAGGCGTACCTGTGGTCAGAGCTGCGGCGACGCACGCTGGGCTGCAAGTACCGAAGGCAGTATCCGATCGGCCCGTACTTCGCCGACTTCGTGTGCATCCGGCACAGCCTGGTGATCGAATGTGACGGTGGCCAACACGACGAGAGCGCCCACGATCTGCGTCGCGATGCGTTCTTGCACTCGCATGGCTGGGAGGTGGTTCGGTTCTGGAACAACCACGTCCTCGGTGACATCACCGGTGTCGTGAACACGGTGGTCGGGCGGTGCCTCGAAGACTGACCGAGCCGGGAAGCTCTTGCCCCCACGCAGTGGCGGAAGGGGAGCACTGTCCCCCACGCAGTAGCGGAAGGGGAGCTTTGTCCCCCACGCAGTAGCGGAAGGGGAGCTTTGTCCCCCACGGAGCCTGGATCCACCGATGGTGTGGCGATTTGTGGTGGTGTTTGACACGGGAAATGCCTCCTGACCTGGGACGATGAGGCTGTCAAAGGCGACGATCGACCCAGGACCGGGAGGCATTTCCAGTGAGGCCAGTCTGCCAGAACATCGACCGTTACGACGTGGTTTTCGACGAACCGAATCTGGTAGCGAACGCGGGGCTGGTCACGGTGGCCACGTTGACTGCCCGGCTTGGTCTGGAACGGCTGATCGACCGGACG